>NZ_JBFAKM010000001.1:453029-592059 GCF_040655695.1 Polymorphospora sp. NPDC050346
CTGGCTCGCTCGCTACGCTCGCTCGACGTCACCTCGCTGCGCTCGGCGCCGCCGCGTCCGGCACTGAGCCCCATGGCTCGCTCGCTACGCTCGCTCGACGTCACCTCGCTGCGCTCGGCGCCGCCGCGTCCGGCACTGAGCCCCATGGCTCGCTCGCTACGCTCGCTCACCGCAGTTCCTCCTCGTCGACGCGGACGACCCAGTCGGCGAACGACTCGCCGTCGGTCCGGCCGGCCAGGTAGCGGCGGGCCAGCCGCTCGACGTACTCGGGAAGCTCCTCGGCGGTGGTCTTGAGACCGCGCAGCTTGCGGCCGAACCCGGCGGTCTGGCCCTGGGCCATGCCGAGGCCGCCGCCCAGGTGCACCTGGTAGCCCTCGACCTGGCGGCCGTCCGGACCGACCACGAGCTGGCCCTTCAGGCCGATGTCGGCGACCTGGGTGCGGGCGCAGGCGTTCGGGCAGCCGTTGATGTGGATCGAGATGTCGGCGTCGAACTCGCGCAGCCGTTCCTCCAGCCGGGCGACCAGTTCCATGCCGCGGGCCTTGGTCTCGACGATCGCGAGCTTGCAGTACTCGATGCCGGTGCAGGCCATCGTGCCGCGCCGCCACGCCGACGGCCGGGCCTCCAGCCCGATCTCCCGTAGCGCGGTCACCAGCGGCTCGACCCGGTCCGACTCAAGATCAAGAACCAGGAGCTTCTGGTACGGCGTCAGCCGTACCCGGTCGCTGCCGGCGGCTTCCACCACGTCGGCGAGCCGGGCGAGCTGCGATCCGGAGACCCGGCCGACGACCGGGGCGGCACCGACGTAGGACCGGCCGTCCTTCTGCTCGTGCACCCCGATGTGGTCGATCGGCTTGCCGGGCAGTTCGGGCGCCGGCCCGTCGAGCATGGTCCGGCCGAGGTATTCCTTCTCCAGGATCTCCCGGAACTTCTCCACGCCCCAGTCGGCGACCAGGAACTTCAGCCGGGCCCGGTGCCGCAGCCGGCGGTATCCGTAGTCGCGGAAGATCGACACCACGCCGACCCAGACGTCGGGCACCTCGCTGAGCGGCACCCAGACGCCGAGCCGCTGGGCGAGCATCGGGTTGGTGCTCAGCCCGCCGCCGACCCAGAGGTCGAAGCCGGGGCCGTGCTCGGGGTGGTCGACGCCGACGAACGAGATGTCGTTGACCTCGTACGGCGTGTCGGCCAGCCAGGAGATCGACGACTTGAACTTGCGCGGCAGGTTGGAGAAGGCGGGGTCGCCGACGTAGCGCGCCACGATCTCGTCGATGGCCGACGTGGGGTCGAGCAGTTCGTCGGCGGCCACCCCGGCGACCGGGCTGCCGAGCACGATGCGCGGGCAGTCGCCGCACGCCTCGGTGGTCTCCAGACCGACGGCCTCCAGCCGGCGCCAGATCTCCGGCATGTCCTCGACCCGGATCCAGTGCAGCTGGATGTTCTGCCGGTCGGTGATGTCGGCGGTGTCCCGGGCGAACTCCTGCGAGATGTCCGCGATGACCCGCAGCTGGGCCAGGTTGAGCTGTCCGCCGTCGATGCGGACCCGGAGCATGAAGTATTCGTCTTCCAGCTCGTGCGGCTCCAGGACGGCGGTGCGTCCGCCGTCGATGCCGGCCTTGCGCTGGGTGTAGAGGCCCCACCAGCGGAACCGGCCGCGCAGGTCCTGCGGGTCGATCGAGGCGAAGCCGCCCCGGGCGTAGATGTTCTCGATCCGGGCCCGTACGTTGAGCGGGTTGTCGTCCTTCTTCGTCCGCTCGTTGGGGTTGAGCGGCTCGCGGTGGCCGACCGCCCACTGCCCCTCGCCACGTGGTTTGCGGGCCGCCCGGGCGGCCGGGCGCGGGGCTGCCGTGCCGCCGGACGCGCCGGCGCGGGTCGGGGTGTCGCTGACCGCCATCGCGGCGTCCTCCTGCTTGGGGATTGCTCTGCGGTGGACACGCGGTGTGCGAGCGGCCGCCCCGCCTGTGATGCGGGGCCTGACGACGTCGGTGTCGGGAGCCGGCGCGGTGCGCGCCCGAGAGAGAGTTTTCGGGCGGGGTCAGTGGGCCGGACAGATGGCGCTGCGGACGCGGCCGTAGTCCACGTGGCGGCGTGCCACGAGACGGCGGTCGACAGCGTCGGTCATGCCGACCATGCTGCCACACCCGGGTCCCACCAGCCAGAGTGTGCGGTTTCGATCCCACATGACGGTCCGGCTGTGGGAGGCTTCACAACAGGCGGGAGATAGCCGACCAATCAGATCCAATGCCTTCTAGAGGGGCATTTTGCCACTTCGGATCGCGTCACGCGGCGACCCTCGACCGGGCCGTACGGCATGGTGGTGGCCGGCCCTGGCGACACTGGCGGTGACCCTGGTCCAACTCGGCCGGCCGCAGCCCTGGCGGGACGAGCTGGCCACCTGGAGCGCCGCCACCCGCGACCTGCCCGACCTGCTCCAGATGGCCCGGACCGTCGACGCCAGCGCGACGCCGTACTACCTGTTCATGCACGGCTGGACCAGCCTCTTCGGTGACTCCCCCACCGCGCTGCGGCTGCCGTCCGCCGTGGCGATGACCGCCGCCGCCGCGCTGACCGCGATCCTCGGCGGCCGCCTCCTCGGTCCCGGCGCCGGGCTGCTCGCCGGGCTGCTCTTCGCCGTCGTGCCCAGCACCTCCCGGTACGGGCAGGAGGCCCGGCCGTACGCGCTCGTCACGATGCTGGCCGTGCTGGCCACCCTGCTGTTGGTCCGGGCGCTCGACCGGCCCGGGTGGTGGCGCTGGCTCGCGTACGGGCTCGCGGTGGCGGGGCTCGGCCTCGGCCACCTCGTCGCGGCGACGCTGCTCGCCGGCCATGCCGTCGCCGTCCTGCTCGCCCTGCGGCGGACCCGGGACCGGCGGCTGCTGCGCTGGCCGGTGGCCCTGCTGCCGGCGGTGGCGGTGGTCACCCCGCTGGTGCTGCTCGGCGGCGGGCAACACCAGCGGCAGCTCGACTGGGTGGGCCGGCCCGGCCTCGGCGAACTGGTGCGGTTTCCCGGCGGGGTGACCGGCGCGGCGGCGGTCGGCGGGGCGGTGGCCGTGCTGGCCGCCCTCGGGTTCGCCACGCTGCTCCACCGGGCCGGTACGACCGACGAAGCCGCCCGTCCCGATCCGGCCGACGGAGCCGCCCGCCTCGACCCGGCCGGTACGGGCGCCGGCCCGGCCCCGCCCGGCGCGGGCAGCGACGCCGGCACGGGTGCCCCGGTCGGCCGGGCCGCCGCCCGCCCGGGCCGCATCGGGCGGCGGGGGTGGGCGGTGGCGCTCGGGGCGTGCGTGCTGCTGCCGGTTGCCGTGCTGTTCGTCGCGGGGCTGGTGACCCCGCTGTGGGTGCCCCGCTATCTGGTCTTCACCGTGCCGTTCGCCGGCCTGCTCGCGGGTGCCGCCCTGGCCGCCGTCGACGTGCGCGCCGCGCTGCCGGTGGTCGCCGTCGTCGCCGTACTCGGTGGGCCGGAACAGGCCGGCATGCGCCGGACCCACGAGTGGCCGCGGACGCGGCCGGTCGACTACGCCGCCGCGGCGCGGATCATCGACGCGGGCGACCGGCCCGGCGACGCCGTCGTCTACTCGCCCCGCGACGGCTGGCGGTTCCTGGATCTCGCGCTCGCCTACCATCTGCGGGACGGACGGCCGGACGACCTGCTCGCGGTCCGGGACCCGGTACGCGCCGGCAGCCTGTGGGCAGACGAGTGCGCCGATCCGGCCCCCTGTCTGGCGCCGGCCGGCCGGGTGTGGCTGCTGCTCGCCGGCGAGCACGGCGCCGATCCGCTGACGGCGGTGCCGGAGCCGAAGGCGGGCGCGCTGCGGGCGGGCTTCACCGTGGACCGCACCTGGACCGTCGACGGCCTGACCGTCGCCCTGCTGTCACCCACCCCCCGCTGACCCCGCCCCGGCTCTTCGCCACAGATCCGCGAGATCGTCGTGATCAGGGAGTTTGCATCCCGCCGTGCCGACGACCCGCCCGACCTGGTCCCTGATCACGCGGATCATGGGGGGAAGAGAAGAAGGAGAGCGTCAGCGTTTGGTCAACGGGACCACCAGAATCGCCTCGGTGCCGCCCTCGGCGCGGTTGCGCAACTCGATGGTGCCGCGCAGCTCGCCGGTGGCCAGGGCGCGGACGATCTGCAGGCCGAGCCGGCCACCCCGCTCGGCGTCGAAGTCGGCCGGCAGGCCACGACCGCTGTCGGCCACCGTCGCGTGCAACTGCTTGCGGAACCGGTAGGCCGAGACCACGACCTCGGCCGGCGCGGCGGCCGCCGATTCCTCGCCGGGCGGCGGGAACCCGTGCTCGACCGCGTTGAGCAGCAACTCGTTGAGCACCATCGCGAGCGAGGTGGCGATCTCGGCCGGCAGGATCCCGAAGGTGCCCTCCCGGCGCATCCGGATCGGGGTCTCGGTGCTCGCCACCTCGGCCGCCGCCACCGCGATCCGGTCGATGATCTGGTCGAACTCCACCTCTTCGTCGGTCGACATCGACAGCGTCTCGTGGACGATCGCAATCGACGCGACCCGGCGTACGGACTCCTCCAGCGCCGCCTTCGCCGCCGGGATGCCGACCCGCCGCGCCTGTAGCCGGAGCAGGGCGGCGACCGTCTGCAGGTTGTTCTTCACCCGGTGGTGGATCTCCCGGATGGTGGCGTCCTTGGTGATCAGTGCCCGGTCGCGCCGGCGTACCTCGGTGATGTCACGGACCAGGACCAGCGCGCCGATCGGCACCCCGGCGGGCATCAGCGGCAGGGCACGGGTGAGCACGGTGGCGCCCCGGGCGTCGATCTCCTGCCGGCTCGGTGCCTCGCCGCCCAGCGCGGCGAGCACCCGGTTGGCGGCCTCGGTGCCCTCCAGCGGGTCGTCGGCGAGCCGGCCGCTGAGCGCCGCCAGATCCTCGCCGACCAGGTGCGACGCGAACCCCAGCCGCCGGTAGGCGGACTGGGCGTTGGGGCTGGCGTAGGTGACCTTGCCGCTGGCGTCGAGGCGGACCAGGCCGTCGCCGACGCGCGGCGCCGACGTGGTCTCTCCCGGCCGGCGCGGTGGCGGGAAGGTGCCGTCGGCGACCATCTGGGCGAGGTCGTCGGCGGTGGTGAGGTAGTTCAGTTCGAGCTGGCTCGGGGTGCGGGCGGTGGACAGGTTGGTGTCCCGGCCGATGACCCCGATCACCTCGCCGGACTCGCCGTCGGCGGCCCGCAGCCGGACCGGGATCGCCTCGTGCCGGGCCGGGGTGTCGCCGTACCAGACGGGGTCGCCCTCCCGCCAGATCCGGCCCTGCCGGTAGGCGATGGTCAGGTGGGCAACCTCGGGCCCACCGACGATCCGGCCGACCTGGTCGTCGAGGTACGCCGTCGGCGCGGTCGTCGGGCGCACCTGGGCGACGCACAGGAACGACTCGGCGTCCTCGTCGATCGGCACCCAGAGCAGCAGGTCGGCGAAGGACAGGTCGGAGAGGAGCTGCCAGTCGCCGGCGATGCGGTGCAGGTGGTCGATGTCGACCGGGCGCAGCCCGGTGTGCTCCTCGACGAGGTCACGCAGCGTGGACACCGGGACAGCCTCCCACGGGTGGCGTCAGAGCGTCGACGTGACCTTCTTCAGGCCGCGTGGCGCGTCCGGGTCCTCGCCGCGGGCCAGCGCCAGGGCCAGCGCGAGCTGCTGCACCGGCAGGATGTCGAGCAGCGGGGCGTACCTCTCGTCCACCGGCGGCACGGCGATCCGGCTCGCGGCCCCGGCGACGTCGCCGGGTCCGATCGCGACGACGTCGGCCCGGCGTTCGCCGAGCTTGGCCAGCACCTCGCGCATCGACTCCCCGCCGGGGCCGGCACCGACGACGGCCAGCACCGGCACGTCCGGGTCGGCCATCGCGAGCGGCCCGTGCAGCAGGTCGGCGCCGGAGAACGCGAGTGCGGGCAGGTAGGACGTCTCCATCAGTTTCAGTGCGGCCTCGCGGGCGGTCGGGTAGGCGTAGCCCCGGCCGGTGGTGACCATCCGGGCGGCGAACCGGTAGCGCGGCGCGAGACCGCGGGCGGTCGGGTCGTCGAGCAGCCGGGCGGCGAGGTCGGGCAGCGCGGCCAGGGCGTCGCGTTCCTCGGCGGGCAGCACGCCGTCGCCGGCGCGGATGCCCTCGACGAGCATGAGCAGGGCGAACAGCTCGGCCGTGTACGTCTTGGTGGCGGCGACCGCGCGCTCGTGCCCGGCGGCGACGTCGATGGCGAGTTCGGCGGTCTCGGCCAGCGGCGACGACGGGTTGTTGGTGACGGCGAGGGTGAGCGCGCCGGAGGCCCGCGCCACCCGGAGCACCTCGGTCAGGTCGGGTGAGCCGCCGCTCTGGCTGACCCCGACGACGAGGGCGTCGGACAGGTCGGGGCGGGCGCCGAAGACGGTGACGGCGCTCGGCGAGGCGAGGCCGGCGGGCAGGCCGAGGCGGATCTCGGTGAGGTACGCGGCGTAGAGCGCGGCGTGGTCGGAGGTGCCCCGGGCGGTGAAGACGACGTGCCGGGGGCGGCGGGCGGCGACGGCGGCGGCCACCTCGGCGATCGGGTCGGCGTGGACCGGCTCCAGCAGGCGGGCGTAGCCGGCCGGCTGCTCGGCGATGTCGGCGGCCATGCCCGCGCCGGGCTGTGGCACCGGATTCTCCCCCATGTCGACCTCCCCGCTCATGCGCGCTTCCCGCGCGTTTCATGCGCAGCTTTGCACGGTACAGCCAAATCTCGCAACTATTCGCGCAGCAATGCGCAGTGGATCACGCCCTTCGCCGGCATGGCCTAGGCTGCGCAAGCCCGGAGCCCGATCGGAGAACGAGGAACCACGACGTGTCCGAGGGAATGAACGACCCCCGCCTGTCGGCGGAAGGGGAGCTGGCACTCGCCCGGCTGGCACTCGACGAAGGCGACCTGTCGCACGCCGCCGACCACGTCGCCGGAGCGGTCGCCCACGCCCCCACCATGCCCGAGGTGCACGAGGTACTCGCCCAGTTCGCCGTACTCCCCGGGGGCGGGGTCCCCCTCTTCCCCGTCGACGACCACGTCTTCATCGGCACCGCCGTCGCCCGCGCCCACCTGCTCGCCGCCGCCGGACGGCCCGGCGAAGGGCTCGAACTGCTCGCCGCGGCCACCGGCCACGCCCCCGGCGGCGACTGGGCCGGGGTGCCCTGGGTCGCCGCGCCCGAACTGCCGGCCCGCCTCGAACCCGACCTGCTGGCCCGGATCATGATGCAGGTCTGCGCCGGCATCGGCGACCCGGTGCCGGAAGCCGACCGGACGCCGCTGCTGCCGTACCTGGCACTGGCCCGGCACTCGGTCGACGAGTATCCGGGCCACGGGCTGCTGCTCGGCGCGGCGTCCGCGCTGGCCCGCCGGCTCGGCGAGGTCACCCTCGCCGTCGAATGGGCGAGCCGGGGCGTGGCCGCCCTGCCGTCGAAGCTCTCCGAGGTCTGGCTCGGCTACGCCTACCGCAGCGCCGGCCGCACCACCGAGGCGATCGAGGCGCTGCGCCGGGCCGTCGAACACGACCCCGACGACCTGTCCGTGTACGCCGACATCGCCGGCACCCTCGCCGACCACGGCCGGCTCGACGATGCCATCGGCTGGACGGACCGGGCACTGGCCAAGGACCCGACGTTCGACTGCGCCGTACACACCGCGCACCGGCTGCGCTACCGGCGCGACGGCGACCTCGCCCACCTGGTGGCCCTGGCCGACTTCCAGCGCGACCACCCCGACAACTCCCACGAGCACAACGACCTCGCCGAGTGCTGCCAGGACCGGCCGTGGCTGGGCCACCTGCCGACCGCCGCCGAGGCGGTCGCCAACGTGCTGCGGCAGGCGCTCGCCGAACAGGCGACCCCGCACCGGCTGACCGTCAGCGGCCTCGAGCCGCCGAGCGCGATGCGTACGGTCGCCACCGCCCTGCCCGACGCCGAGGTGGTGGTCACCGGGATCGGCGAACCCGACATCCGGCGGCCGCGCCGCGCCGGCACCCGCCAGCTGTGGCGCTACGAGGGCACCACCGCCAGCCCGGCACTGCCCCCGCCTTCGGCGGCTGCCGGCGAACGCGTACGTCATCTCGCCTACCCGGCGTGGCCACACCCGCCGGCCGCGTACGACCGCGCCGTCACCCTCGCCGCCGTCGACATCGACGACCTGCTGGGCCTGCTGGTGCACCCGCCGCCCGTACCCGACACCGAACTCGGGGCGGCGCTGGCGAAACACGACCCGGCGCTGTGGGTACGGTGCGTGCAGGTCTGGGCCTGCCTCGGCCTGCTGCACCACCGCACCGACGAGCCGTGGCCGGAGTCGACCCGCCGCCGGGTGCTGGTCGACCTGCTGTGGGGCGTCGAGGACTGGACCACCGAGGCCGCCCTGTTCGCCCTGGTCACCGCGGCCTGGGTCGACCCGTCCGTACGCGCCGACGTGGCCGGCGTGGTGGCCGAGCGGCTGGCCGACGGGGTGACGGTGGCGAACACCCGGCCGGTGACGATCAACTGGTCGCTGGCGCAGCTCGCCCTGGCGACCCCCGGGCTCGACGGCGCCGCCGCGGCGACCGCCGCCCGGCTGATCGTCGAGGAGACGTCGGCCGTGGAGTCGGCGGCGGCCCGGGGCGGGCCGTTGCGCCGCCTGCGCCGCTGGCTGACCGGACGCGGCTGAGCCGCGCAGTCGCGTTTTACGGCCCGGCGGTGGTGAGGTCGTACCGCCAGGCGATCAGGTCGACCCCGGGCACCGGCGACCAGTCGGCGCCGGGCGTACGCACGAAGCCCACCCGGTGGTAGAGCCGGTGTGCCGACTCGGTGAACGTCCGGGTGGAGATCACCACGGCGTGACAGCCCAGCTCGGCGGCCCGGGCCAGGCAGGCCCGGGTGAGGGCCTCGCCGACCCCCCGGCCCTGGGCGGCGGGATCGACGGACAGCATCCGGAACTCGGCCTCGCCGGTGCCGGCCAGCTCGGCGTACCTGGAACCGGGAAGCACGAAGGTGACCGAGCCGAGCAGCCGGCCGGTCACCTCGTCGACCGCGACGAGCAGCTCACCCGTGGCGGCCCGGCCCGCCGCGTCGGCGAGCGTCGGCGCGTAGCCACGGTCCTCCTTGAGCTGGCCGTCCGCCTCGTACGCGGCGAGGGTCAGCCGGGCGACCGTGTCGAACTCGGCCGGCTCGGCCGGCCGTACGACCACCGGGCTCATTCGATGACGGCGATCAGGTCGCCCTCCTGGACCACGTCGCCCTCGTTGACGGCGAGCCGGGCGAGTACCCCGGCGGACTCGGCGACGACCGGGATCTCCATCTTCATCGATTCCAGGATCACCAGCGTGTCGCCGTCGGCGACGGAGTCGCCGGCCGCCGCGACGACCTTCCAGACGTTCGCCACCATTTCGGCGCGGATCTCCTCGGCCATCGGTCGCCCTCCTCGTCGGTGAGTGTGCGTGCGAACGGTATCCAATCATGCGACGGCATGCGGCAGGGTGAAAGGTGGGAAGGGTGGCGGGCCGGACTAGCATCATCGGGTCCGCTCCCGCCAAACGGGAGAGCCGTTCCGTTCAGGGAGGCCAGCATGGCGAAGAAGTCCCGGAAGAAGAAGGCCCGGAAGAAGAGCGCCGCCAACCACGGCAAGCGCCCCAACTCCTGAGCGCCGACGACGATCGCCGCCGCCGTACCGGACGGTACGACGGCGGCGATCGTCGTTTCGTGGATCGGGCGGGCCGGCGCGGTCGGCCGGTCCCCTAGTCGGGCAGGTATTCGCGGGTCTCGGCCTCGACGACCAGTTCGCCGAGGCGGGCCCGCAGCCGGGCGCGCAGCTCCACCGGCGCGGTCTCGTTGCCGCAGCAGCGCGCCACCAGCGCCTTGACCTCCTGCTCGATGCCGTACTGCCGCAGGCAGGGCGAGCACTCGTCGAGGTGGTCGCGGATCAGGTCGCGCCGTTCGTCGCCGCACTCGAGGTCGAGGTAGAGGTAGACCTCGGCGAGGACATCGGTGCAGTCGGTCTCGTGTGGTTCACCGCAGCTCACGGTCGCTCACACCTCCTGACCGGCTGATCCGGTCCCGGACGTCGACGGGACCCCGTTGAAGCCCCGATCGGCAGCGTAGCGCTCCAGCATCTTGCGCAAATTCCGGCGTCCGCGGTGCAACCGGGACATGACGGTGCCGATCGGGGTGCCCATGATTTCGGCGATCTCCTTGTAGGAGAACCCCTCGACGTCGGCGAGGTAGACCGCGAGCCGGAACTCCTCGGGCAACTGCTGGAGGGCGTTCTTGATGTCGCTGTCGGGCAGCCGCTCGAGCGCCTCGGTCTCGGCCGATTTCAGCCCGCTCGACGTGTGCGACTCGGCCTCGGCGAGCTGCCAGTCGGTGATCTCCTCGGTCGGCGCCTGGATCGGCTGGCGCTGCCGGCGCCGGTAGGAGTTGATGTAGGTGTTGGTCAGGATCCGGTAGAGCCAGGCCTTGAGGTTGGTGCCCTCTTCGAACTGGTGGAAGGCGGAGTATGCCTTCAGGTAGGTCTCCTGGACCAGGTCTTCGGCGTCAGCCGGATTGCGGGTCATCCGCAGTCCGGCGGCGTACAACTGGTCGACGAACGGCAACGCGTCGCGTTCGAACCGTGTCCGGCGTTCGTCCGTCTTCTCTGAAGTCAACCGCACGTCTCCTCGCGTGACCCGTCCCGCCGAGGATACGCGCTCGACAGCGCCGGCAGTTCGGGTTCGGGCGGGAGTGCCGACGGTCACGCCGTCCGGCTCGGGCGTCGCCGGCCACTCGGGAGCCGTGAGCAGCCGCTGGACGCGCGTCGCCTCCCGGTCGCTCTGCTCCCGGTCGCGTGTCTCGGTTCGCACCGGATCAAACCCCCCTCGCTAGCGAAGCTTCCGGGGGTTGTAACGCACAGCTACCGCCCCGACATTCCGTCCGGGTGGCCACCCACCCTGGTCCCGGCAGTGGCGTGGGCCACCACTGGGACCAGGAAGGGCCTGGGAGAGTCGGACCCGGCCGGTGTCGGCCGGACGGTCCGGGGAGCCTGCCGGCTCACCCGGTGCAACGACGGCCGGGCGGGCCAGGACACGGTCCGTGCCCGGACCGCGCGCCGGTCAGCCGGCGAAGCCGTGGGCGCGCAGCCAGTCGACCACCAGCGCGGCCGTGGCGGCGGGATCGCGCCGCAGGTCGTGCCCCTCGCCGGGACGGACGAAGACCTCGACGCCGGGCGACGCGGACGGCACCCCGAAGGCGTCCCGGTCACCGTTCACGACCACGGTCGGCACCCCGCTCGCCAGTTCGGCGGCCCGGGACCGTTCCGGCCGGCCGGGCGGGTGCAGCGGGAACGCCAGCGCCACGACCGCCGCCGCGTCGAGCGCGGCGGCGGTGCGGCAGGCGACCCGCGCCCCGCTGGACCGGCCGCCGACCAGCAGCGGCAGGCCGGCGGCGACCGCGCCGTCGGCCCGCAGTGCGGCGACGGCGGCCGTCCACGCCTCGTCGAGGTGGGCGGCCGGTGCCGGCGCCCGGCGGCCGGCGACCCGGTAGGGCTGGGTCATCCGGACGACGGTCAGTCCGGCCTCGACCGCCTGCTTCCGCACGGCGACCAGGTCGGGCGCGTCGACGTCACCACCTGCCCCGTGGCCGAGCACGAGCAGGCCACGCGCCGGACCGGCCGCGGGGTCGAGGGCGAGCCGCGCGGGTCCGCGCGGCGTCGGAACTTCCCAGGTACGCCCCATCCGGCCATTGTGCGTCGCGTAGACCCGACGGCCCGGCAGATCGCCCCGTGGTGTCGCCGGCGTGGCGGTCGCCGGTCCGGCGTGCGCCCGGGACGGCCCGGGCGCACGGGTCAGCGGGTCGGCACCAGGTCGAGCAGTTGGCGTAGGTCGGGCCCCGGCTCGTCGGCCCCGTCCGGGTCCGGCCCGAGCTGGCTGCGCCAGGCCACCAGCATCGCCCGCCGTTCGCGTGGGGTCGTCGCGCCCCACACCCCGTGACAGTCACCGACGTCCAGCGCCCAGGCGAGGCAGGCACCCTGCACATCGCAGGTGCGGCACAACGCGATGGCCGCGTCCGCCGGCTCGCTCGGCGCCGGAAAGAACGTCTCTGGGTCCACGCTCTGGCATACACCCCTGGTCCGCCAGGCATCGTCGAGTTGTCGCTCGTCGAGGGCCCGAATCAGTCTCGGGTCCCTTCGTGCCGCGGCAACCTCGTGCGGGCGTGGCATCCGCGCCCGTGTCATCCACCCACCTCCCCCGTGGGACCGGCAAAGTATCCATGGACGCCATTCGCCCGGTGCGAATCGACACCCACTGCCGGCGCTGTGTTGTATCGCACAAACAGCAGTGGAGACAAGGGTTTGCCGCCCAACAGGGGAAAATACAAGGCGACATATCGCCCTTAAAAGCGATGAACAGGATGGGCTTCTGTTCAGAACAATGTCAATTCCACCGGCGCTTCGGCAGGCGCTCCGAGTGGCCCCGCCGGCACCCGGGAAACCAGTTCCGGTCCGTCATTGCGGACGTCACCGACAGCCGGTCCGACCGGACGGATCTCGATTCCGGAGAGCACCTCGTCGCCGGGTGGCACCAACAGTTCCGCCGGCTCGCCACCACCGGCCAGCCAGCCGTCCCAGCGGTCGGCGGTGAGCAGCAACGGCATCCGGTCGTGGACCAGCGCCAAGTCACCGGCCGCGGCCATGGTCAGCACGCTGCAGGTCAGCAGCGGCTCCGCCCCGTCACCCCAGACCGACCAGATACCGGCGAGGGCGAGCACGCCGCCGTCGCGCGGGGTCATGAAATACGCCTGCTTGCGCGCACCCCCGGTGCCCCGCACCCACTCGTACCAGCCGTCGGCCGGGACCAGGCACCGCCGGCGGGCGAACGGACGGGCGTACGCGGCGGTGGTGGCGACCGTCTCGGCCCGGGCGTTGATCATGCGGGCGGCGCCCCGGGCGTCCTTGGCCCACGACGGCACGAGCCCCCACCGGGCCACCGAGAGCGTCCGGCCCTCGTGGGTCGTCGACATCCGCACGATCGGCACCGGGTCGGTCGGCGCGACGTTGTAGTCGGCCCCGACCCGCCCGCCCGTGTCGTCGTACGACTCGAAGAGCGCGCTGAGATCCGCCGCGCTCCGGGTCGTCGCGTACCGCCCACACATGCGACACACGCTAATCCACCGGGACCACCCGTCCCGATCAGCGGGAGCCGGCCCGGCGCCGGTCCCGCCCGGTCCGCGCGGCACGGCAGACTGTAGGCGTGGCCAACCCGACCGCGACCCGCCCGCCCCAGCCGTGGACCGCACCGACCGCGACCGATCCGGTCGACCTGGGCGTGCACCTGCCCGGCTCCAAGTCGATCACGGCCCGGGCCCTCGTGCTCAGCGCGCTCGCCGACGGGCCGTCGACCCTGCACCTGCCGCTACGCGCCCGCGACACCGAACTGATGGCCGCCGGGCTGCGCAACCTCGGCATCGGCGTCTCCACCAACGACGACAACCGCTGGGTGGTCCGGCCGCAGCCGCTACGCGGTCCCGCGCACGTCGACGTCGGCCTGGCCGGCACCGTCATGCGGTTCGGGCCTCCGGTCGCCGGCCTCACCGACGGGCCGGTCACCTTCGACGGCGACCCGGTGGCCCGCACCCGGCCACTCGGCCCGCTGCTCGGGGCGCTGCGCACGCTGGGCGTACGCCTCGACGTCGCGCCCACCGGCGGGCTGCCGCTGACCGTCCACGGCACCGGCCGGGTGGCCGGTGGCGAGGTCACCATCGACGCCTCCGCCTCCAGCCAGTTCGTCTCCGGCCTGCTGCTGGCCGCGCCCCGCTTCGACCGCGGCGTGGTGGTGCGCCACCAGGGCCCGCCGGTCCCGTCCGCGCCACACCTGCGGATGACGACCCGGATGCTGCGGGCCGCCGGTGCCGCCGTCGACGACGGCACCCCGGACGTGTGGACCGTCGAGCCCGGGCGGCTCTCCGGGCGCGAGTGGGACATCGAACCCGACCTGTCCGGCGCCGTGCCCTACTTCGCCGCCGCCCTGGTCACCGGCGGCCGGGTGACCCTGCACGGCTGGCCGCGCAACAGCGCGCAACCGGTCGACCAGCTCCGTACGCTGCTGCACCAGCTCGGCGGTCAGGTGACCCTCGACGCCGAGGGGCTGACCGTACGCGGCACCGGGACGGTCCACGGCATCGACGCCGACCTGTCCGAGGTGGCGGAGCTGACCCCGGCGGTCGCCGCGCTGGCCGCGCTCGCCGACTCGCCGTCGAAGCTGCGCGGCGTCGCCCACATCCGCGGCCACGAGACCGACCGGCTCGCCGCCCTCGCCCGCGAGCTGACCGGGCTCGGCGCCGATGTCACCGAGACTGCCGACGGCCTCGACATCCGGCCGCGTCCGCTGCACGGCGGCGGCTTCGAGACCTACCACGACCACCGGATGGCGCACGCCGCGGCGATCGTCGGGCTGGCGGTGCCCGGGGTCGAACTCAGCGACGTGACGTGCACCGCGAAGACACAGCCCGAGTTTCCGGCACTATGGTCGGCAATGGTGGCCGGAGACTGAGGGGGCGGACCGCTGGCGGGTCGGAAGCGGGAATACGACGAGGACGACGTACGGGTCCGTCCGGGTAGATCGTCGCGGCCCCGTACCCGGACCCGACCCCGGCACGCCGCCGCCGTCGACGGCTTCGTCATCGCCGTCGACCGGGGCCGCTACACCTGCGTGCTCGACGAGTCGGCCACCCGGGTCACCGCGATGCGTGCCCGCGAACTGGGCCGCAAGTCGGTCGTCGTCGGTGACCGCGTCTCGCTGGTCGGCGACACCTCGGGAGCGCCCGGCGCGCTGGCCCGGATCGTACGGATCGCCGAACGCAGTTCGGTGCTGCGGCGCACCGCCGACGACGACGAGACCACCGCCGAGGGCCGGCTCGAACGGGTCGTGGTCGCCAACGCCGACCAGCTCGTCATCGTGACCGCCCTGGCCGACCCGCCGCCGCGGACCGGGTTCGTCGACCGCTGCCTGGTCGCCGCGTACGACGCCGACATCGAGCCGCTGCTCTGCCTCACCAAGGCCGACCTCGCCGGCCCGGAGGCGGTCCTGGACTACTACACCGAACTCGACCTGCCGTACGTGCTGGTGCGGCCGGACTCCGACCTGGGCGAGTTGCGCGAGCGGCTCGCCGGCCGGATCTCGGTCCTCGTCGGCCACTCCGGGGTGGGCAAGTCGACGCTGGTCAACCGGCTGGTTCCGGACGCCGACCGGGCGGTCGGCACGGTCAGCGCCATCGGTCGCGGCCGGCACACGTCGACCAGCGCGGTCGCGCTGCCGCTGCCCGGCGCCACCGAGCCGGGATGGATCGTCGACACCCCCGGCGTACGCAGCTTCGGGCTGGCCCACGTGTCGGCCGAGAGCCTGCTGCACGGCTTCCCCGACCTCGTCGAGGGCACCGTCGACTGCCCGCCCAACTGCGAGCACACCGCCGGCGAGACGGAGTGTGCCCTCGACGCCTGGGTGGCGGCCGGCAACGCCGACCCGCGCCGACTACAGTCCTACCGCCGCCTGCTGGCATCCCGGGCCGGCGAGATCGAATAGCGGTCCGCGCGCGGGCCGCTCGCCGCCATCGGCTACGTTTCCCGCCATGGCCCGGTACGCCGACGACCTCTCCCTTGCCCATCTGCTCGCCGACACCGCGGACTCGATCTCGATGGCCCGGTTCCGCGCCCTGGACCTGCACGTCGAGTCCAAGCCCGACCTGACCCCGGTCTCCGACGCGGACACCGCCGTGGAGAAGGCCGTCCGCGCCACACTGGCGCGTACCCGGCCGCGCGACGGGGTGCTGGGCGAGGAGTTCGGCGCGTCCGAGGCCGCCGCCGGCCCGAGCACCCGCCAGTGGGTCGTCGACCCGATCGACGGCACCAAGAACTTCGTGCGTGGCGTGCCGATCTGGGCCACCCTGATCGCCCTGATGGAGGGCGACCAGCCGGTCGTCGGGCTGGTGTCCGCCCCGGCGCTGGGCCGGCGCTGGTGGGCGGCGGTCGGGCACGGGGCGTACGCCGGCCGGCACACCGCCGCCGCCACCCCGATCCGGACCTCCGCCGTACGCCGGCTCGGCGACGCCAGCTTCTGCTACTCGTCGCTGTCCGGCTGGGAGGAGACCGGCCGGCTCGACGCGATGCTCGGCATCATGCGGCAGAGCTGGCGCACCCGCGCGTACGGCGACTTCTACGGCTACATGCTCCTCGCCGAGGGCGCGGTGGACGTGATGGTGGAGCCGGAGCTGTCGCTGTGGGACCTCGCCGCGCTGATCCCGATCGTCACCGAGGCCGGTGGCCGGTTCAGCGACCTCGCCGGCCGGCCGGGCCCCGGCGGCGGCAGCGCGGTGGCGACCAACGGCCCGCTGCACGAGGACATCCTGCTCCGGCTGACCCGCTGACCGGTCGGCCCGCGCGGGCGCGGGTGTCGTGAGCACCACGAGATGAAGCGGGGCGCCGAAGCATCTATCCTCGCCCAGTGATCTCGACGGGTTGGTGCTTCCTGGCGGCGATGGTCGCCGCGTACGGCCTCGCCAACCTCCTCCAGTCGATCGCCGCCACCCGGACCGGGGTGCACCGCCGGATCGACCCGGGGCTGCTGGTCCGGCTCGCCGGCCAGCCGGTCTACCTCTTCGGGCTGGGCTTCCAGACCCTCGGTTTCGGGCTGGCCTTCCTGGCCCGTCGGGATCTGCCGCTGTTCCTGGTGCAGTCCAGCGTCGCCGCCGGGCTGGGGGTGACCGCGGTGCTCGGCGTACTGGTGCTGAGATGGCGCCTGCCGCGCGCGGAGATCGCGTTGCTGGTGCTGCTGTTCGTCGGGATCGCGGCGCTGGTCCTGTCGGCCCGGCCGGCACCCGCCAAGCCGATCGGGGTCGCCCTGGTCGTCGGGCTGGTGGTGGCCCTGGGCGTGGTCGCGCTGCTCGGGGTGTTCGCCGTACGCCTGCACGGGGTGCCCGGCTCGGTGGCGCTGGGTTCCCTCGCCGGGCTGGCGTTCTCCGCCGCCGCGGTGGCGGCCCGCCCGCTGGCGTCGGTCGACTCGTGGGGCGCCTGCGTCCGCAGCCCGCTGTTCCACCTGCTGATCGCCCACTCGGTCGTCGGGCAACTGCTGCTCGCGCTGGCCATGCAGCGCGGTTCGACGACGGCGGCGGTGGCCGCGATGGACGCGGCGGGCGCGCTGCCGGCGGCGGTCGTCGGCCTGGCCCTGCTCAACGACAAGATCTGGCCGGGCCGGGAGTGGCTGGCCGCGCTCGGTTTCCTGGTCACCCTGGTTTCGGTGATCGGCCTGACCCGGTACGCCGAACCGCAGCACCACCACGCGGTGGCCGGCCAGCCGGCCGGCGCGGATGCCCGGTCGGCCGCCGCTGCCGGCCGGCGCTGATCCGTCGGTCAGTTCTCCGCCGGGCGGCGACGGCGCACCACCCGCTCGTAGAGGCGCTCCAGCGCTCCGGCCGTACGGTCCCAGGTGTAGCTGCACCGGACCCGGTCCACCGCCGCGTGCCCGTACGCGAACCGGCCCGCGTCGTCGGCGAGCAGCCGGCGCAGGGTGATGCCGAGCCCGCGTACGTCGCCGGTCTGGACGAGCCGACCGGTGACCTCGTCGAGGACCGTGTCGGTGATCCCGCCGAACGCGTAGCCGACGACCGGCACGCCGCAGGCCATCGCCTCCAGCGGGACCCGGCCGGCCGACGCGTAGCGGGGGGTGCAGGCGACCACGTCCGCGGAGCGGTACCAGGCCGGCATCTGCTCGTGCGGCACCGCACCGACCAGGCGTACCCGTTCGCCGACCCCGTAGCGCCGGGCTAGCTCGCCCAGCCGGCGGGCCTCGGCGTGGTTGGCCAGTTCGCCGGCCGGCGGGCCGCCGGCGATGACGAGTTCGACGTCACCGACGAGCCGCATCGCCCGGATCAGGTCGTCGTGTCCGTGCCGCGGCCCGAGACCGCCGACGGACAGGATGCGCGGCTTGCGGTCCCGGGGTACGGCCTCGCCGTCGGGGTGGAACCGGGTGGTGTCGACCCCGGCCGGCACCACGGTCACCGCGGCCCGTTGCAGTCCCATCCGGGTGAGTTCGTCGACCTCGTCGGTGGACTGCGCGACGGCCATGTCGACGGCCCGGGTGAGGGCGAGTTCGAGCGGGATCCGCTCCCCCGGCCCGTCGTAGTCACGGCCGAGATGACGCAACTGCTCGGCGCCGAGCGAGTGGAACGTCTGCACGACCGGGATGTCGGTGGCGCGGACGGCGTTGGCCGCGGCGAGCCCGCCCAGCCAGAAGTGCCCGTGGACGATTTCCGGCTCCCAGGCACCGCCGGACCAGCGTTCGCTGAGCCAGCGGCCGTACTCGGGCACGTACGGCACCAGCGGTGCGGTGGGCGTACGGCTGGACGGGCCGACCGGGACCCGCTCGATCCGGTAGCCGTCGACCGTGACGGTGGCCTCGGCGGCGGGATCCTCGCGCCGTTCGTAGACCCGTACCTCGTGCCCGAGGCCGGTCAGTTCGGCGGCGACCCGGGCGACGTGCTCGTGGGTGCTGGCGGATGTCGTCCGGTCCGTGCCCACCGGTCCGGCATGGGCGCACACGAGTCCGACACGCATAGGCTCACCTCCGCGACGGTCAGGGTTGTCGGAGCCTCTGGTCAGAGGCTCCCATTAACCACTGGGCGGGGAGACGAAACGTGTCAACTCGGTCGGCCGGGCGCGGGGCGGCCGCCGGGTGGCCGTCCGTCGACGCCGAACCGGCCGGTGCCGCCCCGGTCGCCGGTACGCCGTCCGGTGGCCGGACCGCCCGGGTCGGCGGCGACCGGTCGCCAGCTCATCAACACCAGGTCGCCGAGCCGCGCCGCCCGTACCTCGTACCCGCCGCCCGGCTCCCCCTCTTGGGCCGTCGGCGGCCGGACCCCGGTGAGGGACCGGGGCAGCCCGTCGGTGAGGACGTCGCGACAGAACGGGAACAGCTCGCCGGGGCCGACACCGGGCAGGGCGGTCAGCAGGGTCGTGCCGGCCAGCCGTACGCCGTGCCGGTCCGCGCACCGCGCGGCCAGATCGTTGAACTGCGCGAACTCGAAGTCGGCCGGTTCGGCGCCGGCCCGGCGCGCCCGCAGCGCGGCGGCCGGCACCACGCTCGCGTCGAGCACGGCCCGGATCCAGTCCGGCGGTGCGGCGCCGGCACCGGCGGTCAGCCGGGCCACGCCACGGGCGACCACGTCCGCGCCCGCCATCAGGTAGGTCTGCCGGGTGTGGTCGAGGTCGACCGGCACCCGCCAGGTCAGGCCGACGACCCCGAGCAGCCGGCCACGGTGGGTGAGCGGCAGCGCCGCGCAGGCGGCCAGCCGGGCGTTCAGCTCCAGAAGCCGTGGGTACGTCCACCGTACCGCCTCCCGGTCGGGCAGCAGGACGGGGCTCCGGTCGCGGGCGGCGTCGGTCAGCGGGGTGTCGATCTGGGGCGGTATCCGGGCCCACTGGCTGGCCAACTCGGCCGGTATCCCACGGGCGGCGACGACCCGTAGCGCCCCGTCGGGTTCGGTCAGCGCCAGCACCACCGAGCCGGGACCGGGCCAGTCCGGGCCGGTCTCCGCCAGCGCCTCCACCAGGTCGTCGTACGCTTCCGCCGCGTCCACCCGGGTGACCATCAGCAGGTGCCGGCTGTACGCCACGAGCCGGTCGGTCCCGGCCCGTCCGTCGTCCCGGTCCGGGGTCGCGGCCGTACCGTCGTCGTCGGCCGGAACCGACGGCCGGACGGCGGCGGCCCGGAGCCGGCCGACGGTCGGGGGCGGGGCGACCCGGGCGACGGTACGCGCCGCCACCTCGACCAGCCGGACGTTGGTCCGTTGCGACACCCGGCGAAGCCGGTCGAACGCCTCCTCGGCGGTGATCCGCTCACGGGCCATCAGCACGCCCTTGGCCTGTTCGATGATCGCCCGGCCGCGCATCGCGGTACGCAGGCCGTCGCGTTCGGCCCGGAGTTGCTCGACGACGGCGGCGAGCGGATCCGGCCCCTCCGTCACGACAGGTCCCGGGCGGTGGGCCACCATGATCTGTTCCGGCACATGGCCGGGCCGGTACCCAGAAGATCGCCCCGGGGAAACGCCGGCCGCATGTCCCGGTGTGGCACGGGGTACCGGAAACACGGAACCGGCCGGGCGCGTGGCGGCCTGCGACCATCGGTGCGGAATCATCCGCTGCGCGCCGGTGGACCGACATGCACAATGGAGCGATCATGCCGACCGACGTGCGATGCCTGGTGAAGAGTGACGACCCGAGCGGGCTCGTCGAACTCGTCGGCGTCCTCGACCTGCCCGCCGCCGAATCGCTGCGGGGCGCGCTGCTGAAATGTCTCGCCGACCGGGGTGACACCGTGGTCGTCGACGTGTCCGGGCTGCGGGTCGACGAGCCGGCGGCGCTGGCCGTGTTCCGGGCGGTCGCCGCCGAGGCCGAGCAGTGGCCGGCCGGCCGGTTCGTGCTCTACGTGCCGCCCGCCATGCCGGACACCTCCTGGGGCGAGGCCGGGGTGCCGGTGGCGCGCGACCTGCCCGAGGCGTTCGCCCGGCTGGCCGCCCCACGACCGGTGACCACGCTCCGGGACGACCTGGAGCCGGTCGTGGGAGCCGCCCGCCGGGTCCGTGACCTGGTGACCGAGGGGTGCGGGCGGTGGGACCTGCCGGAGGTCGCCGGCTCGGCGTGCATCGCGGCGACCGAGATGGTCAACAACGTGGTCGCCCACGCCCACACCCCGATGACCGTACGACTGGCGGCCCGCGACGGCGCCCTGCACCTGTCGGTACGGGACTGGTCGACGGTGCTGCCGCGCTTCGGCGGGCCGGTCGCGCCGTCGTCGACCGGCGGCCGGGGCCTGCTTCTGATCGACACGGTCGCCCGCCGCTGGGGGACCACCGCCCTCGACGACGGCAAGGTCGTGTGGGCGATGCTGCACCCCGACGACGAGCCGGCCTAGCCACAGCCCGCCCGTCGCCGGGCGACCGTCGGCGTCAGCCGGCGGACTTCGGGGACGATTCGAGCAACGGTTGCAGCCCGGCGGCCTGGAGCGTACGCAGCACCTGCGGCCGGGGCGCGGTGATCCGCAGCCGGACCCCGGCGCCGCGCCCGGCCTCGAAGCCGACCAGGATCGCGGAGATGCCCGCCGCGTCGATGAACGGTACGCCGCCCAGGTCGACGGCGACCTCCGGAACGCCCCGGCGGACCGCTTCGAGCAACCGGTCCCGCAGCAGGCCGGCGTTGTCGCGGTCGACCTCGCCGGCGACCGCGACCACCGCGACCGCCCCGGTGAGCCGGATCCGCACCGACAGGTCCCGCGCGTCGGTCGGCACCACCCCGGCCTGCCAGCGCAGCGGCGCGTCGCTGAACATCGCCTCCCGCAGCCAGGCCAGCGCCCGGCTCAGCAGCCGGGACACGTGCATCTGCGAGATGCCCAGCTCGGCGGCGATCTCGGCCTGGGTGTGGTTGCCGTAGAACCGCAGGGCGAGGATCCGCCGCTCACGGGCCGGCAGCCGGCACAGCAGGGCGCTGACGGTCAGCCGGTCGTCGACCGAGTCGAGGTTGCCGTCCGCGTCGCCGAGCTGGTCGGCCAGCTCGCCGGTCGCGTCGGCGTGGGCCGGCGCGTTCAGCGACATCGCGCTGTAGGCGGCCGACGTCTCCTGCGCTGTCCGGATGTCCTCGGTGCCGGTGCCCATCCGGTCGGCCAGTTCGGCCGTGGTCGGTGCCCGGTGCAGTTCGGTGGTCAGCTCCGCGGTGACCCGGCTGACCTCCATGCTGCGTTCCTGCATCCGGCGCGGAACGTGTACGCCCCAGGTGCGGTCGCGGAAGTGCCGGCGCAGTTCGCCGGCCATGGTGATGGCGGCGAAGCCGGTGAAGGCGCCGCGCCCGGGGTCGTAGCGGTCGACGGCTTTGAGCAGCCCGAGGCGGGCCACCTGCTCCAGGTCCTCCAGCGGCTCTCCCCGCCCCTGGTAACGACGGGCGAGCCGGGCGGCCAGCGGCAGCGCGGCGTGGACGAGCCGCTCCCGGAGCCGGCACCGCTCGGCGGCGTCCGGTGCCAGACCGGTGACCCGAGCCGCGTAGGACTCGGCCAGTTCGTCGAGCATGCCGGGATCGGTCGGTACGGTCGCGACGGACGTAGGGACCATGGGCAGCCTCCAGGGGGCCGCCACCGCACCGGGCGGTTGGCGGAGGATCGCGGCACAGCGCCGCTGTGCTGACTGATGCCCGCGTCTTGAGCACCCCGTGAAGTCCGGTTCATGGGACTTCTTGCCGGCGACCCTACTGGCCGTTGATCGCACGGGGCAATGATCGACGGATCATTTTCAGCAGACTTCCAGGAAGCCGGACGCAGCGAAGATCCGGTTACCGCTGTGGCCCGCTGGGTAGTCCGGATGGCATGCGTGCTGACGAGTATCCGAAGCCGGTCTCCGACCCGGAGGCCGAAGGCATACCCCGGGTCGCCGACGACGACTCCGCCGCCAAGGACGGCGTCGACACCGGCCGGGAAGCCGACGGTCCCGACCCGGCCACCCTGCCGGCCGACGAGCCGATGGCGGTCGACAGCTTCGGCACCACGGCCGAGGAGCAGCTGCACGGCGAGTCGCTGGACGCCAAGATCGCCCGCGAGCGGCTCGACCCCCCGGTCGAGGAACCCCTCGGTACCCCGGCCGATCCCAGGCTGGCCGACGAGGCGACCAGCGAGGAGGCCGCCGCGCAGGCGCAGTTCGACTCCGACGTGCTCAACCCCGGTCCGACGTCCGACCCGTCGTCCCAGGTGTCGATCTACGACAACGGGAGCCTGGACAGTTCCATCGGCGGGACGGTCGGCCGGCTGGTCGAATCCGACGAGGGCCTGGAGACCGACCGCGAAACCGACTCGATCGCCCACGACGCGGGCGCGGCCGGTGGCGGCGCGACCGCGGAGGAACTGGCGATCCACGAGACCGAGCCACCGCCGCTGCACTGAACCGGACCGGGTGGCCGGGGTCCGGGGTTCAGTCCAGGCCGCGCTCGATGGCATACCGGGTCAGTTCCACCCGGTTGTGCAACTGGAGCTTGCCCAGCGTGTTCTGCACGTGGTTCTGCACGGTGCGATGCGACAGGCCGAGCCGCTGCGCGATCTGCTTGTACGACATCCCCTTCGCCACCAACCGCAGCACCTCGGTCTCCCGGTCGGTGAGCCGGGGCGTACCGGCGTCGTCGGTCGTCTCCGGCTCGGTGGCCAGCCGCCGGTACTCCCCCAGCACCAGCCCGGCGAGCCCCGGGGTGAAGACGGCGTCCCCGGCGGCCGTACGCCGTACCGCCTCGATGAACTCGTGCGGCGCCGCCGACTTCACCAGATAGCCGGTCGCGCCGGCCTTCACCGCGTCGAGCACACTCTGCTGCTCACCGCTGGCCGACAGCATCAGCACCCGTACGCCGGGTACGGCCGCGACCAGGCCGTGGATGACCTCGACGCCGGAGATGTCCGGCAGTTGGAGGTCCAGCACCACGACGTCGGGACGGGTGGCCCCGGCGATCCGGACCGCCTGGCGCCCCTCACCGGTGGTCGCGACCACCTCGCAGCCGGCCTCGTCGAGATCGCGCGCGACGCCCTGACGCCACATCGGATGGTCGTCGACCACCATCACCCGGATCGGCTGCCCGCTCACGGCTTCCCCTCGCTCCGCTCACGGCCGCCGTGAGTCAACCTGAGCCAATCGACTCGCTCGCTCCGCTCGCTCATGGCGTCCCCTCGCTCTGGTGTCCCCTCGCTCATGGGTCCAGCCTAGGGACGGTGAGTTCGACCTCGGTGCCCTCACCGGCCACCGAGGTGATGGTGACCGTGCCGCCGAGGTCGCTGACGCGGCCCCGGATCGACTGGGCGACGCCGAGACGCCCCTGGCCGGCCGCCTCGTCCAGCCGGCCGGGCGGCAGGCCGGGCCCCTCGTCGCGGACCGAGACGATCACCGCGCCGCCCTCGTCCTCGACCAGCACCCAGGCCCGGGCCTGTGGACCGCAGTGCCGTTCGACGTTGTCGAGTGCCGCGCCGACCGCCGCGCCGATCTCCCGGGCCGTCCCGGCCGGCAGGCGTACGGGAGTGGCCGGCGTGGCGACCGACACCAGCGGGGAGGTGTAACGGCCGATCAACGTACGCAGGTCCAGCAGCTGACCGTCGTCATCAGTCGGCTCCCGCGCGATCAACGCGCGGAGCGCCTCCTCCTGCTCACCGGCCAGCCGGGCCAGTTCACCGGCCTCGCCGTCGAGATGCGCGCCCCGCCGCTGCACGAGCGCGAGCACCTGCAGCACCGAGTCGTGGATGCCCCGGGCCAGCCGTTCCCGCTCCCGGGTGGCGGCTTCCCGCTCCCGGGTCGCCGCCTCCAGCGCCACCGCCCGCTGCCACCGCTCCTCGGCGGCGCTGGTCAACCGCACCACGTGACCGACCGCGAGCGCGGCGAGCAGCATCAACGCGGTGCCGGTCAGCGACGACCGGGTCAGCCGTTCCCGGACTGCCAGGTCGGCACCACCGACCACCAGTGCGGCGACCACGCCACGTCGCCGGCCACCGGACACCGCCCAGGTCAGCACCGGCCCGGCCTGCCAGGCCACCCCGAGCGTGGGCGCGCCCGCGTTCAACGCCGTACGGCCGACCACCCACGGCGTGACCACCAGGACCGCGACGGACATCAGCAGATCGGCACCGAGCAGCGGCCACCGGCGCCAGACCGGCCGGGCGTACGCGTACGCGGTCGCGACCGTCCAACCGAGCAGCACGACGAGCACCGGCAGCGCGGCCAGCGGCCGGGTGTAGTCGCGCACGTCCCGGGCGACGATGACCAGCACGTACGCCAGCGCGGCGAACCGGAACACCGCGATGGCCCGCCACATCGGCTGCTGGAGGCTGCCCGGCCCCATCGTCGTCACCGGCCCGCCCGCCGGACCGAACCGGCGGACCACCGCCCACCCCCGCAATCCATCACGTCCCGACGATGTCATATGCCTGACTGATAAACGATCGTGAGGCTTCTCCGCGCAGGTCAGGGATGCGTCGCGCCGTCGTCCGACGTAGCGTGGTGTGGCCGGGGACCCGACTATCGGTGGCTGGACAACACATGACCGACGCAGAGCAGCATCCACCGCGTACGGTTATGCCCATCGAACCTCCGCCGCTGCTCACCGAGACCTTCGACCGTGACCAGGTGACCAACCTGCGTCACGTCGTCGCGTCGTGCGCGACGGCCGCCGGGCTCACCGGCCAACGGCTCGACGACTTCGTGCTCGCCGTCAACGAGCTGATCACGAACGCCGTACGGCACGGCGGCGGCCGGGGCCGGCTGCGGTTGTGGAGCCGGGAGGACACCGTCCTGTGCGAGGTCTCCGACGCCGGTGGCGGAATCGGCGCCGAGCGGCTCGGCAACCGGGACCGGCCCGCCCCGCACACCGCCGGCGGCTGGGGGCTTTGGCTCGCCGACCAGCTCAGCGACGAGATGGTGGTGCGGAGCAGCCCGACCGGCACCACCGTACGCATCAGCGCGGCACTCGGCCCCGACCCGGTCGCCGCCGACCCCGGCGACTGACCCGCGCCGGCGGTCCGGTTCGTGCCGCGACCGCCGAAGTGGCGGCCCGGGGGTAACACCGATCAACCGGCCGGGTGACCCGCCGACCGCTGCCGGGCCGCCTCGTACAGCACGATCGACGCGGCGGTGGCGGCATTGAGCGAGCTGGCCGAACCACCCATCGGAATCCGGACCGCCCGGTCGGCACGCTCCCGCCACGCGGCGCTGAGGCCGGTGGTCTCGTTGCCGACGAGCAGCAACGTCGGGCCGGTCAGGTCGGCATCCGGCAGGTCGACCTCGGCCCGCTCGTCGGTGGCGACCACGTCGACCTCGATCCCGGCGGCCCACAGGGCGTCCAACCAGTCCAGCACGGGCTCGGCCGAGGACAACCGGACCGCCGGTACGGCGAACAGCGAACCGGTGCTGGCCCGTACCGCACGGGGGTCGTAGACGTCGGCGGCGTGGCCCGTGACGATGACACCGGAGGCGCCGAACGCGTCCGCCGAGCGCAACAGGGTGCCGATGTTGCCCGGGTTGGTGGGGCGGTCGAAGACCACCGCGAGGAGATCCGGGCCGGTCGGGATGCGCTCCAGGTCGTCGGCGGGCAGCCCGACGACGGCAACGAGTTCCGGCGACTCCTCGGCCTTCTCCCCCAGTTCGGCGAGCAGTTCGGGGGCCATCGCGACCCGGGTGGCCGGCGTCGCGTCGAGGATCTCCCGGGCCCAGCGGGACAGCGGGCCACTGCGGTCGTGGAGCAGGGCCCGGATCTCCCAGCCGTGGCGGACGGCCATGGTGATCGGCCGTACGCCCTGCACCAGGAACTCGCCGGCGCGGTGCCGGCGGTTCCGGTTCTCCAACAGGGCGTACCACTGCTGGAAGCGGGCATTGCGGGTGGTGACCCGCAGCTCGGTCGCCATGTCACGCACGCCGCCATGCTAGGCCAGCCCCGTACACCCCCGCCTGACCCCGCCGCCCACCCATGCGCCGAGGGGCCGCGCCGATCAAGGGGATGTCTCCGGCAATTCGCCCCGCACAGGCCACGATTGCTCCTTGATCAGCGCGGGCTCCACGGGACCACGGGACCACGGACCCGCCGGCCCAGCGCGACGTGACCAGGCCAACCGCAGCCGCGCAGCCCTCCCACGACCGGACCCACAGCAACGCGAGAGCGCTCTCTTGACACTGTGGTCAACCGCACATAAATTCTGATTTACATCAATCTATAAAGTTTGCTTACTGATTGATGGACATCAGCCACAGGGAGTGTGCATCGTGTCCAGAACCAGACCCCGCACCCTGCTCGCGCTGGCCGTCGCCGGCGCCAGCCTGGCCGCCATGCTGGTGGCACCACAGACGTCCGGCACCGCGTTGGCCGCACCCGGCCCGCTGACCTGGTCCGACGAGTTCAACGGGCCGGCCGGCGGCGCACCGGACCCGAGCAAGTGGTCCTACGACATCGGCGGCGGCGGCTGGGGCAACAACGAGCAGCAGTACTACACGAACAGCCGCAGCAACTCCGCGCTCGACGGCAACGGCAACATGGTGATCACCGCCCGCCGGGAGAACCCCGCCAACTACAACTGCCACTACGGCCGCTGCCAGTACACCTCGGCCCGACTGCTGACCAACGGCAAGTTCACCCAGGCGTACGGGCGCTTCGAGGCCCGGATCAAGGTGCCGCGCGGCCAGGGCATCTGGCCGGCGTTCTGGATGCTCGGCAACGACCTCGGCAGCGTCGGGTGGCCCAACTCGGGCGAGATCGACATCATGGAGAACATCGGCCGCGAGCCGAGCACCGTACACGGCACGCTGCACGGCCCCGGCTACTCCGGCGGCGCCAGCATCACCAGCAGCTACACCCTGCCCGGCGGCCGGCGGCTCGCCGACGACTTCCACGTCTACACCGTGGACTGGGCACCGGACTCGATCACCTGGTACATCGACGGCATCCAGTACGGCCGCAAGACCCCTGCCGATCTCCGGGGCAACCGCTGGGTCTTCGACCACCCGTTCTTCATGATCCTCAACGTGGCGGTGGGCGGCCACTGGCCCGGCTACCCCGACGGCACCACCCAGTTCCCGCAGCAGATGACGATCGACTACGTACGTGTCTACGCCCACCAGAACAACGGCGGGGGCGGCGGCAACGCCATCGTCGGCTACGCCAACAAGTGCATCGACGTACCCGGCGGCAACTCCGTCGACGGCGCCCGGCTCCAGCTCTGGACCTGCAACGGCACCGCCGCGCAGCGCTGGACCGCTCCGGGCGACGGCACGCTGCGCGCGCTGGGCAAGTGCATGGACGTGGCGTGGGGCTCGTCCGCCAACGGCGCGGCGATCCAGCTCGCCAACTGCAGCGGCAATCCGGCCCAGCAGTTCGTGCTGAGCGCGGCCGGTGACCTGGTCAATCCACAGGCCAACAAGTGTGTGGACGTGTCCGCCTATAACTCCGCCGACGGCACCCCGCTCCAGCTCTGGGAGTGCAACGGCGGCGCCAACCAGAAGTGGCGCCGCGCCTGACCTTCCCACTCCCCGCGATCTTGCAGTTGTCGCCCGGCAAACCCGACAAAGGGGGGAGACAACCGCAAGATCGCGGGGAAAGGCGTGGGAAGGGAGAGGGCGGTCAGGGCAGATGTGCCGCGACGAAGTCCAGGCTGCGGGCGGCGAAGTGCGCCCGGCCGCCCTCGTGCCCGTCCCACTCGTAGACCTCGATCTCCTTCGGCCCCGCGTACGCGTGGTAGGCCGCGAACACCGTCGACGGTGGACACGTCTGGTCCATCAGCGCCGCGCTGAACAGCGCCGGCGCGGTCGCCCGGGGCACCAGGTGCAGCAGGTCCACGTGATCCACCGTGGACAGTGCGGCGGCCGCCCGCTCCGGGTGAACCCGGCAGAAACGCACAAGCTCGGCGTACGGGTCGGCGTCGGTGATCGTCACCGCCCGCCGTACGTGGCACAGGAACGGAACCTGCGACACGACCGCCCGCACCGGGCCGCCCGACAGCGACGCCGCCGCCAGCGCCAGCCCGCCGCCCTGGCTGCCGCCCACCACGGCCAGCCGGGACGCGTCGACGCCGGGCAGTTCCGGGGCGATGTCGACGGCCCGCACCGCGTCGGTCAGCAACCGCCGGTAGTAGTAGCCGGCCGGGTCGAGCACGCCCCGGGTCAGGAACCCCGGCACCGACGGGCCGGCGCCGTCCGGCCCCGGGTCGGGGGTGTCCCCGCCCCGCCACATCCCGCCCTGGCCACGGGTGTCCATCACCAGGTGGGCGTAGCCGGCCGCCGACCACAGGAGCCACTCGTGCGGGCGGCCCCGGCCGCCGCCGTACCCGATGAACTCGACGACGAGCGGCAGCGGCCCGGACGCGGCCGCCGGCAGGTTGAGCCAGGCCCGCACCGGCTGGCCGGCGAAGCCGGTGAACGTCACGTCGTACGTCGTCACGCCGCGCAGCGCGGTCTCGAACCGACGCACCTCGACGGGTGCGGCCGCGGCCCGCGCCTCGGCGAGTGTCGTGGCCCAGAATCCGTCCAGATCGGCCGGTGCGGCCACCTCCGGCCGGTAGGTCCACAGCCGGTCCAGCGGAAGATCGAACAACGCCATCCCGGCACGCTACCAGCGGCTCGCGAAGGTCCGGCCCCGGCGTTACGGTGCTCGGGTGACCGACTCGTACGTCGCCGCCATCGACCAGGGCACCACGTCTTCGCGGTGCATCGTCTTCGACTCCACCGGTGCCATTGTCACCGTGGCCCAGCGCGAACACCGGCAGATCTTCCCCCGGCCCGGCTGGGTCGAGCACGACGCCGAGGAGATCTGGGCCAACGTCGAGACCGTCGTACGCGAGGCACTCGCCTCCGCGTCGATCGGCCCGGAGCGCCTCGCCGCCATCGGCATCACCAACCAGCGCGAGACGACGGTGGTCTGGGACCGCGACACCGGCCGGCCGGTGCACAACGCGATCGTCTGGCAGGACACCCGCACCGGCGGGCAGCTGCGGCGGCTCGACGAGACGTACGGCGAACAGCGGTTCCGGGCCCGGACCGGGCTGCCGCTGGCCACCTACTTCGCGGGGCCGAAGCTGATGTGGCTGCTGGAGCACGTCGACGGGCTACGGGACCGGGCCGAGCGCGGCGAGGTGCTCTTCGGCACCATGGACAGTTGGCTGATCTGGAAGCTCACCGGGCGGCACGTCACCGACGTCACCAACGCCAGCCGGACCCTGCTCATGGACCTGCACACGCTCGACTGGGACGAGGAGATCCTCGCCGCCGCCGGCATCCCGGCCGCGATGCTGCCGCAGATCCGGTCGTCGGCCGAGGTGTACGGCGAGGCGCGCGGCACGCTGGCCGGGGTGCCGGTGGCCAGCGCCCTCGGCGACCAGCAGGCCGCCCTGTTCGGCCAGACCTGCTTCCAGCCCGGCGAGGCCAAGTGCACGTACGGCACCGGCAGCTTCCTGCTGCTGAACACCGGTGCCACCCCTGTCGTGTCCAGCCACGGGCTGCTGACCACGGTCGCCTACCGGATCGGTGACCGGCCGGCGACGTACGCCCTGGAGGGCGCGATCGCGGTGACCGGGTCGCTGGTGCAGTGGCTGCGTGACAACCTGGGCCTGATCTCCACCGCCGCCGAGGTCGAGACGCTGGCCCGCACCGTCGACGACAACGGCGGCTGCTACATCGTGCCGGCGTTCGCCGGGCTGTTCGCCCCGCACTGGCGCACCGACGCCCGGGGCGTCATCGCCGGACTGACCGGCTACATCACCAAGGGGCACCTGGCCCGGGCGGTGCTGGAGGCGTCCGCGTGGCAGACCCGCGAGGTGGTCGACGCGATGAACGCCGACTCCGACGTGGCACTGCGCCGGCTGCGGGTCGACGGCGGCATGACCGCCAACGAGTTGCTGATGCAGTTCCTCGCCGACGTGCTGGACGTGCCGGTGGTGCGGCCGACGGTCGCCGAGACGACCTGCCTCGGCGCCGCGTACGCCGCCGGGCTGGCCGTCGGCTACTGGCCGGACCTGGACACGCTACGGGCCCAGTGGCGCGAGGACGCCCGGTGGCGGCCGGCGATGGATCCAGCGCACCGCGACCGTGAACTCGCCCAGTGGCGAAAGGCGGTCGCCCGCACCCTCGACTGGGTCGACTGACCGCCCCCGCCTTCCCGCGATCTTGCGGTTGTCTCCCCCATTCGCCCGGATCGGGCGGCGACAAGTGCAAGATCGCGGGTACAGGGTCACCAGGTGCGGCCGGTCAGGCGCTCGTAGACCTCGACGTAGCGGGCCCGGGTCATCTCGACCACCTCGGCCGGCACCTCCGGCGCGGGCGCCTGCTTGTCCCATCCGGTGCCGGCTGCCCAGTTCCGCAGGTACTGCTTGTCGAACGAGAACTGGGTCCGGCCCGGCTCGTAGGAGTCCGCCGGCCAGAACCGCGACGAATCCGAGGTGAGCACCTCGTCGCCGAGCACCAGGGTGCCGTCCGGCGCCCAGCCCAGTTCGATCTTCGTGTCGGCGACGATGATCCCCCGCTCGGCCGCCAGTTCGGCGCCCCGCCGGTAGACCCGTACGGTGACGTCCCGCAACTGCTCCGCCGTCTCCGCGCCGACCTTGTCGACGACCTCGGCGTACGTCATGAACTCGTCGTGCTCGCCGACCGGCGCCTTGGTGGTCGGGGTGAAGATCGGCTCGGGCAGCTTCGACGCCTCGACCAGGCCGGGGTTGAGCTGGAGGCCGGAGACCGACCCGCTCCGCTCGTACTCCTTCAGGCCGAGACCGGTCAGGTAGCCCCGGGCGATGCACTCGACCGGGACCATCTCCAGCCGGCGGCAGCGGATCGCCCGGCCGGCGAACTCCGCCGGTACGTCGGTGGCGGAGACGACGTGGTTGGGCACCAGGTCGGCGAGCTGCTCGAACCACCACAGCGAAAGCTGGGTGAGCAGTCTGCCCTTGTCCGGGATCGGGGTCGGCAGCACGACGTCGTAGACCGAAACCCGGTCGGAGGCGACCAGGATGAGATCGTCGCCGTCGGCGTATACGTCGCGGACCTTGCCCGAGTGCAGCAGTTTCACCCGGTCAGTACATCACGCGGCCCCGCTCGCCCCGCCCCGGCACCGGGCCGGCCCGCCACCCCGGACACGCCACCTGATCCGGCCGCCACCCGGCGCTTTCAACCGTCCTGTCCGGCCAGCCTGACCGGCAGTCCGTTGACACCCCGCCGGCCCACCTGTGTAAATGATCCGGATCGCCGTGCACCGGCGGCGCCCATCTGGAGATGCCGTGCCCCCTGCCGTACCCGCCCCGCCCCCGCCCCCGGGGCAGCCGCGCCGCCGGCTCTCCCCCGCTCCAGGCCGGCTACGCCGTCACGCCCCCGCCTCAGGCCGGCCGAGCCGCCACGCCCCCGCCCCAGGCCGGCCGAGCCGCCTCACCCCCGCCCCAGGCCGGCTGAGCCGGCTCGCCGCCATCCCAGGCCGGCTACGCCGACTCTCCCCCACTCCAGGCCGGCTACGCCGCCACACCCCCACTCCAGGCCGGCTACGCCGACTCTCCCCGATGCTGGCGCTCGTCCTGTTCGCCACCATCGGCCTCACCGCGTGCACCGACGACCGTACGGTCGACAGCGGGGACCGCGTCGAGTTGTCCGTCTTCTGGTGGGGCGGCGAACGCCGGGCCGAACTGACCGAGCGGGCGCTGCAGCTCTACTCGTCCCGACACCCCGAGGTCACGTTCCGGGTCACCTGGCAGGGCGAGACCGGCTACTACGAGCGCCTGGCCACCCAGGCCGGGGCCGGCAACGTCGCCGACCTGTTCCAGATCGACGACGACTACCTGACCGAGTACGTCGACAGCCGCATCGTGCTGGACCTGAGCGGTCACGTCGCCTCCGGCGCGCTCGACCTCAGCCAGTTCCCCCGTGGCCTCGCTCAGTACGGGCAGGTCGGCGGACGTACCGTCGCGGTCGCCGCCGCCGCGAACACGCCCGCGATGGTCTACAACAGGTCGCTGCTCGACCGGCTCGGACTGGACGAGCCGCGGATCGGCATGACGTACGACGAGTTCTTCCGGTGGGCGTCGGAGGTGACCCGCGCAAGCGGCGGGCAGACGGCCGGCGCGATGGACGCCTCCGCCGACCACCGGGCGCTGTGGCTGTGGCTGCGGACCCAGGGCAAGGAGTTCTACCAGGGCCGCGAGATCGGCTTCAGCGAGGCGGACGTGACCCGCTGGTTCGAGCTGTGGCAGCGTGCGCGGGCCTCCCGGGCCACCCCGTCGGCGGCGGTGACCCAGCAGGCCAACGGCGGTGAGGCTGCCCGGCAACTCGTCGTCAACCGCCGGGCCGCCACGTCGTTCGCGTGGTCGAACGAGCTCACCGAGTTGCAGCGGTACACAAAGGATGATCTCCGGGTCGTCTCCTACCCGGGTTCGCCGAAGGGACAGTGGACGCAGGCGTCGATGTACTGGGCGGCCTTCCGGGGCACCCGGCACGCCGACACCGTGGTCGACGTGATCAACTTTCTGGTGAACGATCCGGAGGCTGGCGCCATCCTCGGCACCGAGCGTGGGCTGAGCCCGAACGCCCGGGTCCGGGACGCGGTGAACGCGAACCTGACCGACGAGAAGATGAAGCGCACGGTGACGTTCGAGGCCCGGATGGCGGAGCACTTCGGCCCCGCGCCGGCACCGCCACCGAAGGGCCACGCCCGGATCCGGGCCCTGCTGGTCGCCCACGCCGAGGACGTGCAGTTCGGCCGGGCCACCCCGCGCACGGCCGCCTACGAGTTCGTCGCCGAGGCCCGCGCCGCCCTGGCCACCTAGAACGCGCGGCCCGACGTCGTACGCCGTACGCCGGCACCGCGCGGGCCGGGGCTGGTCAGCGCCGGCCGCCGCCCCTCCTGCGCATCACCAGCACGAGCGCGACCACGATGATCCCGACCACGAACAGGCAGCACAGCCCGATGAGGAAGCCGCCGAAGCCACGCCCGCGACCACGGGCGAGTTCACCGGCCACCCCGTCGACGCCGGTCTGGGCGGCCCAGGCCGCCGCCGGCACGAACACCGCCAGAGTCAGGGTGCTGACCAGCGCGCCGAGCCGCACCCACCACTTTCCGAGTGAAGACATGGGTCCATCCTGACGGCCGGGAGCAAGTCGCGTACCCCAACAGCCGGGATCAGCCCAGGTGACGGATACCCTCCCAGCCGGGATCGGGCCGGCAGCGGACCCTGGTCCGGCCCCGTGCCCAGCCGCCGATCACCGCCGCCGCGGTCGCCTCGACCGGCCGGTCGGCCTCGGCGTAGCAGTGGAAGATCCGCCGCCCGGCGCGCGTCTCGTGCGCGACGAGTACGGCGTCGGCGCCGAGCGCCGCCATCAGCCGGGCCTCCAGCGCCCGCAGGTCGGCCAGGGTGGTGTCGTCGGGCATCCCGCTGTCACCGACGCCCGGGAAGCCGACCTCGACCCGCAGGTGGGTGTCGAGATGCGGCCACCGGACCGGTTTGAGCGGATGCCGGAGCGAGGCGATGTAGGTCCGCCGGCCGTCCCGCAACTCCCGCAGCTCCCAGGTCTGGTCGTCGACCTGGGCGGCCACGTGCGCCACCGCAGCCACCAGCGCCTCGCCGCCGCGCATGTCGGGGGTCGGCTCGACGGCGGTCTCGACCGTGCCGATCCACAGTTCGGCGGCGACCTCGCCGAGCAGCCAGTCCAGGGCCAGGAACACCACCCGGAGTCGTTCCAGGACCGGCATCTGCCCGAACATCGGGTGGTAGACCACGATGTCGACCTCGTGGCGACCGCTGTCGACGGCGAACCCGTACGCCAGGTCGGGCAGTTTGACCTCGAAGCCGGCGACCGTGAGGGCAGCGCTCAGCGCGTCGGGGTCGGGCTGGCGGGTGGACTGGAACTCCCAGTGCCGGTCCGGAGGTGGGGCGGCCCGCCGCCACCGTTCGGCGATCGACCGCAACCGGGCGTCACCGGCCGCGGAGACGACGAGCAGATGACTCGACCGGTTGCCCCGCGAGAACTCCCACTCCAGACCTTTGTGGATGGCCTTGACCCGGCCGGCGATCTCGGCGACGAGCGCCGGCGACCAGTCGCCGTCGGCGATGGCGGCTTCCACGCTCGGGCGGCCCTGTGGCCACCACCGCCAGAACTCGGCGATGGCCGGGCCGGTGTCTTTCCGGCGATGGGATAACAACATGGCATCGGAGCCTAGGTCGAGTCCCGGGCTGACGGCTTCAGCCGATCAGCCAACACATTTACCAACCCGTAGCCGTCACCCCACGCGCGGGTCGAGACTCGGGGCCGGGCCGACACTACACAGTGGCCGGACCCGCCACCGCGCCGGCACCGGGCCGGATCTACAACCGCTCGACCAGCAGCGCCGCGCCCTGGCCGACACCGACACACATCGTCGCCAGGCCGCGCCGGCCACCGTCGCGTTCCAGCCGGCCGAGAAGGGTGACCACCAGCCGGGTGCCGGAGCCGCCCAGCGGGTGGCCGAGGGCGATCGCCCCGCCGTCGGCGTTGAGCCGCTCCCCGTCGACGCCGAGCCGGCCGGCACAGGCCAGCACCTGGGCGGCGAACGCCTCGTTGAGTTCGACCGCGTCGAGGTCACCGATGGACAGTCCGGCCCGGGCGAGCGCCTTCTCGGTCGCGGGCACCGGCCCGAGGCCCATCAGGTGCGGCGGCACCCCGGCGGACGTACCGGCCAGGATCCGGGCGCGGGGGGTGAGGCCGTACCGGCGTACGGCCTCGGCGCTGGCGACCACGATGGCCGCGGCGCCGTCGGACAGCGGGCTGGACGAGCCGGCGGTGACGATGCCGTCCGCCCGGAACACCGGCTTGAGGCCGGCCAGCCGGTCGAGCGAGGTCTGTCGCGGGCACTCGTCGGTGTCGACGGGGCCGGTCCGGGTCGGCACCGGCACGATCTCGGCGGCGAACCGGCCGGCCGCGATCGCCGCCGCCGCCCGCTCCTGGCTGCGCAGGGCGTACGCGTCGCTGGCCGACCGGCTGATTCCGTCGAGCTTCGCGACCTCCTCGGCGGTCTCGCCCATCGAAAGCGTGGCCTTGCCCCCGTCGAGCCCGGTCATCCGCTGGTTGACCAGGCGCCAGCCGAGCGCGGTGTCGAAGGTCGCGCCCGGCTTCGCCCAGGCGGTCGCCGGCTTCTCGGTCACCCACGGCGCCCTGGTCATCGACTCGACGCCGCCGGCGACGACGATGTCCGCGTCGCCGGCCCGGACCGCCTGCGCGGCGTTCGCGACCGCGGTCAGGCCGCTCGCGCACAGCCGGTTCACCGTATACGCGGGCACCTCGTCCGGCAGGCCGGCGAGCAGCACCGCCATCCGGGCCACGTTCCGGTTGTCCTCGCCCGCCTGGTTGGCCGCGCCGAGGATCACCTCGTCCACCGCCGCCGGCTCGACGCCGGCGCGCTCCACGGCGGCACCGACCACCAGGGCGGCGAGGTCGTCCGGCCGTACGCCGGCGAGCACGCCGCCGTACCGGCCGATCGGGGTGCGGACCCCGCCGACGAGGAAAGCCTCTGACATCGGACCACCAACCTCTGGAGCGGCGACTTTCCCCGAACGATAGCCAAACGATCGTTTGGGAGGGTAGCCGGAGTGTGGCGGTCCGGTCAGGCCGGCGGCCGGTACGCCGTCAGCACCAGGTCGGCCGCGTCGGCCGAGCCGAGCTGCGGCACCGCCTCGGCCCGCCGCACCCGCAGCCCGGCGACCGCCCGGGTCAGTTCCGCGGCGTCGTAGAGCAGGTCGGCCGGGCGCGGGCCCCCGGTCCCCGCGACGGCGTTGCTCCGGTCCCAGCCGAGCACGAACAAGGTGCCGCCCGGCGCCAGCGCGGCCGCGGCCCGGCGCAGTACCGTCGCGATCTCCGCGCTGCCGATGTGCAGGTAGAGCACCACGGCAAGGTCGATCGACCCAACCGGCTCGTACGCCCGCGCGTCGGCGACCTGCCAGTCGACCTCGACCCCGTGCCGGTCCGCCACCTGCCGCCCCCGGTCGACGGCCACCTGCGAGAAGTCGACGGCGGTGACCCGCCAGCCCCGGGTGGCCAACCAGATCGCCGGACGTCCCTCCCCGCAGCCGAACTCCACGGCCCGCCCGGGCTGCAGGTCACCGACCGCCCGCGCCAACTCGGGATGTGGCTCCACATCGAACGCCAGGCCGGCGGCCGCGTATGCCCGGTCCCACTCGTCGGGGTTCTTCACCGTTCCTCCTCGCGCCGACGGGCCGTGATCCAGAGGTAGCTGACCGGGTGGCCGCCCTCCAACTGCTCCTCGACCTCGGCGTCGACGATCTCGAAGCCGGCCTCGGCGACCAGTCGCCGGCTGGTCTCCGCGTCGTACGAGCTGAAGAACATCGGCTCACCCAACCACTTCGCGACCATGTCGACCTGCTCCTCGGCCTCGACCGTGAACAGCGCCCAGCCGCCGTCGGCGAGCCAGCCACGCATCAGGCCGAGCATCTCCGGCAGGCGCTCACGCGGGATGTGGTCGAAGGTGTAGAAGGCGACGATCGCGTCGAACGATCCGGGCTCGTAGCGCAGCTCCAGGACGTCGCCGACGGACAGCGTCGCGTCCGGGACGTTCTGCCGGGCGAGTTCGATCTGGCGGGGCGACACGTCGACACCGACCGCGACGTGCCGCTTAGCGATCTCGGCGGTGGCCGGAACCCCGTTGCCGCAACCGAGGTCGAGCACCCGGGACCCGTCCGGAAGCCGGGCCAGCAGTTCCCGCAGCCGGCGCAGCCGGGGCCACTCGACACCGTCCTCGAGCCCGGCGTACGCCTGCGCCACCCGGTCGTAGCCCCTGGCCACCACGTCGGCTACCGGCTCACTCATTTCGCCCCCTTGAGGCGGGTGCTGCCCGGACACGGCTGAAACGAAACGGCCCCGGAGATTTCTCTCCGGGGCCGTTCATCTCGTAGCGGGGACAGGATTTGAACCTGCGACCTCTGGGTTATGAGCCCAGCGAGCTACCGAGCTGCTCCACCCCGCGTAGCCTGAGCGATGGCTCGTGTGTGGCTGTCCAGCTTTCGTGTTGCCCAGTTTCCTGCTGTCCAGCCTTGCACTTGCCGTGCTCGTTCGTGCCTGGACAACACTAGCGCACCCATCGTCACACCCGCAAAACAGCCCCGGCCCCGGGCGCGGCTGGCGCACCCACGGGCCGGGGCTCCGCCGGTGGATCAGACGGTTTTCCGAGCTCAGCGCACGCGTCTGACCACCGTCGCGATCCGGGATCCGCTGACTTGCCGGATCCGGTGCCCGGGCGGTCACCACGCCGCCGGCGCGACCGTCGCGCCGCGCACCTGGGCCAGGTCAGTGCCTGAGAATCGGGTCGGGCGGACAGATCGCATCGGGCGCAGCGAAACGGCCCCGAAGATCTCTCTTCGGGGCCGTTTCCGTGGTAGCGGGGACAGGATTTGAACCTGCGACCTCTGGGTTATGAGCCCAGCGAGCTACCGAGCTGCTCCACCCCGCGCTGCCTGACGCCGCGCTGACTTGCACCGCGTCGCCTCACGCCGCTGACTCGCGCCGCACCCGTTTCGGGGTTTGGCCGTGGTCTCGCTCGTTCGTGCCGGGATAACACTAGCGCACCGGCGTCCACTCCCGCAGCCGAGCCCCGGGCAATGCCGCCGACCAGGAGAAGTCCCGCCGTCCGTCGACACATCGCGGCGACGGCCGGGCACAACAAGAGGGGCCCGCCATGGCGGGCCCCTCTTGCATGCTGCCGGTTACCCCGACGGCGTCGGTGACGGTGGTGGCGGTTCCGACGCGCCCGGCGACGGAGACGCCGGTGGCGGGTTGGCCGGGGCGCCACCGCCGGCCGCCTGCTGGGCCTGCTGGAACGCCGTCATCGCCTGGTCGAGCGCGGCCAGGGCGCGGCCGTACCGCTCGAAGTCGCCCGACGTCTGCGCCGCCTTGACCTCGGCGATGGCGGTCTGCACCTGGGCCGCGGCCTCGGCGAGCGGGCCGGTCATCGGCGGTGGCTCGTTGCCGGTCGGCGGTGGCTCGTTACCGGTCGGTGGCGGCTGTCCGGTACCCGCCTGGCGACCCTGCTCGATGAGCTGCTCGATGCCTTCCTTGATGTTGTTGGCCAGTACGACGTACGAGCCGCCGTCGCCGTACGAGAGCAGCACCCGCTGCAGCAGCGGATAGGCGTTCTGCTGGTTGCTCTTCACGTAGACCGGCTCGACGTAGAGCATGCCGTTGCCGTACGGCAGCGACAGCAGGTTGCCGTACTGCACCTGGGCCTGGTTGGACGAGAGCAGGTTGAGCTGCTGCCGGATCGTGGCGTTGTTGGTCATCCGCTGGTGCACCTGGACCGGGCCGGAGACCGCCGTCTGGTCGGGCAGCTCCCACATCGCCAACTGCGGCTTACCGTCCACGTAGGAGCCCGAGATCAGCGCGGCGAGGTTCTGCCGGCCGGCCGGGGTCACCGCCGACGTGAGCTGGAAGCGCGGCCCCTCCTGCCCCGGGAACTGGGTGTAGAGGTAGTACGGCGGCTGCTTCTTGTTGCTGTCCGGCGCGTCCGGGACGTTCGGCACCTCCCAGAAGTCCTGCCCGGAGAAGAACTCCGACGGGTCGGTGACGTGGAACTTCGCCAGCAGGTTGCGCTGCACCTTGAACAGGTCGGCGGGGTAGCGGAAGTGCTGGTTCAGTTCGGCCGGGATCTCCGCCTTCGGGGTGATGAGGTCACCGCCGAACGCCTTGTTCCACGCCTTCAGCACCGGGTCGGCCTCGTCGAACTCGTAGAGCCGGACCGTGCCGTCGTAGGCGTCGACGGTGGCCTTGACCGAGTTGCGGATGTAGTTGACGTTCTCCCGGGCGAGCGCGAAGGTGCCCAGCCCGGTCAGCTCGTCCGCGGTCTCGGTCTGCAGGTTGATCCGCTCCGCGTACGGGTAGGTCGCGGCGGTGGTGTAGCCGTCGACGATCCACTGGACCCGGCCGTCGATCAGGGCCGGGTAGGGGTCGCCGTCCACGGTCAGGAACGGCGCCACCTTCTCCACCCGGTCGCGCGGGTTGCGGACGTAGAGCAGCTTGGAGTTCTCGTTGACCGCGTCGGAAAGCAGGAAGTTCGTCTCCTGCTCCTTGATCGAGTAGAGCAGCTTGCGGGCGAACGAGCCGATCGCGACGCCGCCCTCGCCGGTGTAGGTGTAGTAGTCCTCGCCGCCGCCGCTGGTCGGCCGGTCGAACTCGACGTTGCGGCCCTCGTCGACCTGGCCGACGATCGCGTAGTCGGTGGCGTCCATCTGCTCGCCGTAGTAGATCCGCGGCTGCTGCGCCGGGATCTGCTCGGTCGACGAGGAGCACTGTTCCTGGGCCTGGTCGCCGAGGAAGCCGGAGACGAAGAACGGCTGCCCGCCGCAGACCACCTGGTTGGCCGGCGCGCCCACCAGGCCGTAGCCGTGGGTGAAGACGGTGTGGCGGTTGATCCAGTTGCTCTGCTGCTCGCTCAGGCCACGGTAGTTGATCTCGCGAACGCCGACGACGTAGTCCTGGGTCCTGCCGTTCACGTTGTAGCGGTCGATGTCGAGCTTCGGACCGAAGTCGTAGAAGCCACGGACCTGCTGCAACTGCGTGTAGGTCTCGGAGACCAGTTGCGGGTCGAGCAGCCGGATGTTCGGCACGACGTTGGTGTCGGTGGCCAGCGACTCGGGCGGGGTCAGGTTGTTGGCCCCGTACGGTGTGGTCGTGCTGTCGGCCAGCCCGAACGCCTTACGGGTGGCCTCGATGCTGCGGCCGATGTATTCCGACTCCTTGTCCCGCAGGCTCGGGTTGACCTCGAAGGTCTGCACCGCCCACGGGTAGATGCCGCCGATCGCCACCGCCGAGATGCCCAGCAGGGCGAGCGAGACACCGGGCCAGACGAGGTTGCGCATCACCGCGTTGGAGAAGACGATGATCGCGATGGCGACCACGATCGAGATGTAGGCCAGGATCTCCTTGGCCGGCAGCAACGCGTTGATGTCGGCGTAGCCGGCGCCGTAGATCTTCGCCTCCTCGTTGTACTCCAGCAGCAGGGCACGCCGGTCGAGCACGTACGCCACGGCCTTGAGCAGCACGAAGACGGCGACCAGGCTGGTCAGGTGGGCCCGCGCGCCGTTGGTCATCCGGTCGCCCACACCCTGCAGCCGAACCCCGCCGAAGATGTAGTGCACGGCGAGCGCGCCGATCACCGACAGGACCACGGCGGTGAAGCCGACACCGATCAGATAGCGCCAGAACGGGAACTCGAAGATGTAGAAGCCGATGTCGGCGTTGAACTCGGGGTCGGTGACGCCGAACTCCTGCGAGTTGCGGAAGAGCAGCCACTCGCTCCACCGGCTCTGCGCCGACAGGCCGGCGAAGAGGCCGACGACGATCGAGATGACCGCGATCCAGGTGCCGATCCGGGGGCTCAGCAACATCCGGTAGCGGTCCAGCGTGGCCTGCTCCGGCGAGTGCGGGCGCAGCAGCGGCCGGAGCCGGTAGGCCAGCCACAGGTTGCCGCCGATGAGCACCGCCATCGCCAGGCCGATCGCCAGGAAGAGCAGGATGCGGGTGGTAAGCACCCCGGTGAAGACCTGCGTGTAGTCGACCTCGTCGAACCAGAGCCAATCGGTCCACGCCTGCACGCCCCACCCGAGCAGGGTGAAGAGCAGGAATACGCCGATCAGCACGCTGACGGTCACCCGCCCGCGTCGGCTCATTCTCGGCATGGGACTGCTACGCATGACCACGTTTGGCTCCGCACTTCGAGTTCGACCCGCTCCGACCAGTGACCAAGACTACGGGGTGTTTCCATCTGTGATTTGTCAAGCCTCGGGTCGCCGCCGGTCTCAGCACCTGGGAGCCTCCCGTCCGGCCCGTACCGCCTCCAGCGCGGAAAGGGCCTCGTCGAGGTTTCCGACCTTCAACAGCGGCAGGTCGGGCTGGGCGTTGCGGACGGCTTCCTCGCAGTTGTCGGCCGGTACGAGGAAGACCTTGGCGCCGGCCGTCTTGGCGCCGACGAGCTTCTGCGGGATGCCGCCGATGGCACCGACGTTGCCCACGTCGTCGATGGTCCCGGTGCCGGCGATGACGTGCCCGCCGGTCAGGTCCTCCGGATCGATCTTGTCGATGATGCCGAGGGCGAACATCAGGCCGGCGCTCGGACCGCCGATCTCGTCCAGGTCGATCTTGAGTTCGAACGGGTGCGGCTGCTCCTGGCTGATCTCCACGCCGACGCGGGGCGGCTGGCCGTTCTCCGCCCGGGTGGTCAGCGGCACGGTCGCCGCGGCCCCGTTCCGCGTGTAGCCGACGGTCACCGTGCTGCCGGCGGGTTTGCCGCGGATCACCCCGGTCAGCCCAGTCGCGGTCGTCACCGGCTGCCCGTCGATCGAGGTGATCACGTCACCGACCTGGAGTTGGCCATCGGCCGGCCCACCCGGGCTCACCACCTTGACCACCACCTGCACCGGATACCCCAGCTTGCGCAGCGCCGCCGTCTCCGCGCTGGTCTGCGAGGCGGCGAAGTCCTCGGCGTTGCGCTGGTCGACCTGTTCCCTGGTCTCGTTCGGCGGGTAGATCAGCTCACGGGGTACGACCGCCTCGTCGTCGGAGAACCAGCCGATGATCGCCGCGAGCAGCTTCACGTCGGGCTGCACACCGACCGTGGTCAGCCGTAGCTGGCCCTGCGACGTCGATGTCGGCGTGCCGGAGATCTGGATGACCTCCTTGTCGTCCTCGGTGCCCAACGTGTCGACCGTCGGACCGGGGCCGAGAACGACGTACGGGATCGGCGCGGCGAGCACGCCGATGCTGAGCAACGCGGTGAAGAGCGCACCGATCAGAACCGTGACCCCGCGACGTCTCATGCGCGGAAGAGTACCTATCGTCCCTGACGGTGCCGCCCGGAGTTCTCCCTGAGCAGAAGCCGGGGACGGGCATCACGGCCGTCGACCCGCGTACGGTTGACGGGTGCCTGATATTCCGTTCGGCTTCGCGCTCCCGGGTGGCCAGCCGCCCGACCCCAACGACCCGCAGCAGATGCAGCAGTTCATGGCCCAGTTGCAGCAGTTGCTCGCGGCGCCCGGCAACGGGCCCGTCAACTGGGACCTGGCGCGCCAGGTAGCGGCCGGTCAACTGGCCGCGGCCGGCGATCCGGCGGTGAACGTCTATGAGCGCCACACCGTCGAGGAGGCGCTGCGCCTCGCCGACCTGTGGCTCGAACCGGCCAGTTCCCTGCCGTCAGGGATCAAGAAGTCGGTGGCGTGGAACCGCAACGAGTGGATCTTCAAAACGCTCGACGTGTGGCAGAAGCTCTGCGACCCGGTCGCCGGACGCATGGTCGGCGCGATGGGCGACCTGGTGCCGCCGGAGGCCCGCGCCCAGCTCGGACCGATGCAGTCGATGGTGGCCGCGCTCGGTGGCGCGCTCTTCGGCGGCCAGCTCGGTCAGGCGCTCGGCTCGCTGGCCGCGGAGGTGCTGTCGGCCGGCGACATCGGGCTGCCGCTCGGCCCGGCCGGCACCGCCGCGCTGATCCCGGCCAACATCAAGGCGTACGGCGAGGGCCTGGAACTGCCCGAGGACGAGGTACGGCTCTACGTGGCGCTGCGCGAGGCGGCGCACCAGCGGCTCTTCGGCCACGTGCCGTGGCTGCGCGGGCACGTGCTGACGGCGGTCGAGGCGTACGCGTCCGGCATCACCGTCGACCGCGAGGCGATCGAGGAGGCGATGACCCGGGTCGACCCGATGAACCCGGAGTCGATGCAGGCGATCGCGCTCGAAGGCATCTTCACGCCCGAGGACACGCCCGCCCAGAAGGCCGCCCTGGCCCGCCTGGAGACCGCGTTGGCCCTGGTCGAGGGTTGGGTGTGCCACGTCGTCGACAGCGCGGCCGGCGAGCGGCTGCCGAACGTCGTACGCCTCGGTGAGGCGTTCCGGCGGCGCCGGGCGGCGGGCGGACCCGCCGAGCAGACCTTCGTGGCCCTGGTCGGGCTGGAGTTGCGCCCGCGCCGGCTGCGCGAGGCGGCGGCGGTGTGGGCGGCGCTGACCGAGCACCGGGGCATCTCCGGCCGGGACGCGTTGTGGGGGCACCCCGACCTGCTGCCGTCCGGCGACGACTTCGCCGACCCGGACGCGTACGCCCGCACCCAACTCGATCTCGGCGATCTCGACGATTTCGACTTCGGCCCGGACACCGACCTCGGGGGCGACAAGCCGGACCAGCGCTGACGCCGCGGGTCAGGGACTGAGCAGGAGACGAGTGCTGTCCCAGCCCTCGACCGCCGGGTCCAGGGTGGCCAGGTCGGCCGGACCACGCAGCCGCCGCCACGCCGGCGTCACCACGACGTCGGCGGGGCGGGGCGCCGCCGCCCGCACCGCGGCCGGGTCGGCGGTGTCGAGGTCGACCGGCGGCAGCCAGTCCGGCACCGGCAGCCGGCTCGCCACGCCGAGCAGGCCCCCGCCGCCCTCGGCCGGGGCGACGGCCAGTGGCCGGGTGGTCAGTGGGCGGAGCAGCTTGCCGAGGATCAGCCCCGGCACGTCCGGTGCGTCGGTGGTGATCACGGCGGCCTGCTCGAAGCCGTCCCGGGCGGCGGCGGCGAGGGCGGCGTTGACGTCACGCGCCGGCAGGTCGTAGATCGGCATCCCGGGCCAGGCGACCGCGTCGGCGAGCGGCCGGTCGGCGGCGACCGCGGCGATGGCCGGTTCGACCTCGTTCATGGTGGCCAGCAGGTCGACCACGTCCTCGGCGAGCGCCGCCCGCCAGGCGGCCGGTTCGATGCCGGGGGGAGCCCAGCGCACCGGGCCGATCAGCGCCACCACCACTCGTCGTGCCACCCGCATGACCCTAGTCCGCCGTCGGCGCGACAGGGTGGCAGGCCCTCGGCCGGCGCGGCGGGATGGCAGACCCTGCCGGCGCGGCGGGCCGGCCCTCAGTCGGCGAGTACGACCCCGGCGGCGGCGGCCACCCCTTCGAGGTAGCCACGGGCCCGTTCGGTCTTCGGGTAGCGCCCCACCAGCTCCCAGAACCGGGCGTTGTGGCTGGGCACGACGAGGTGGGCCAACTCGTGCAGGAGCACGTAGTCGATGACCCACTCGGGCATCTCCTGGATCCGGTGGGAGATGCGGATGGTGCGGTCGGCGGGGGTGCAGGAGCCCCACCGGCCGTTCTGGTTGGTGACCCACCGCACGCTGGCGGGTACGGCGATCCGGGCGTGTTCGCTGAGATAGCGGGTGATCAAGCGCTGGGCGCGGACCAGCAACTCGGCGTCGGAGCGGCAGAGGCGCTCCTCGCGGGCGGCGAGCCGGGCGAGCATCCGGTCGACCCACTCGGTCTCCTCGGCGCGGGAGAACTGGTCGGGGATCAGGACGACGACCCGCTCGCCCTCCCGGTAGGCGGACACCGTCCGGCGCCGGCGCTGGCTGCGCCGTACCTCGACGACCGGCTTCCGCGCCCCAGCCATTACCGGCCCGCGTCGCCCCGGGTTTGGTTCACGATGGCACGCTAATGCCTGATGGCCTGGTCACCGCAAGTGTCAACGTGCCGAGTTGCGCCAGGAAAGTAACGGTTAGCGACTAGTCGTCCGAAAAAATTCTTGACGGCATGCGCCGGTGGACCGCGAGACGTGGTCCTTCTGGCGCGTTCTCGAGCGGTCGATCCCACGTTAGGGGATCATCCACGGGGGAGTCCAACCGCCCCCCGAGGTGACTTCTGAGGGCCTTCACCCGGCGTGTCCCAGCGAACCTGACTTATGCGATCTATTCCGGCATGCACACTCTCGTCGTCGGCTTGCTCACAGGTCGACGCGTCGCTGACATGAACCCGACCACACCTGGGTAGGGTCCGCCGGACCGGTGGTCACATCAGGTGGCCCACAGGTTCCCCCAGCGCCGGAGCCCGGATGGCTCTCACCGCGGGGTGCATGTCGGGAGCCAAACGCCCGACAAAACGGACGAGGAGGACATCGTGGCCGATCAGGCCCAGACCTACAACGGTTACTGCGTCAAATGCAAGGAGAAGCGCGACTTCGAAGGCACGGTCACCGTGTCGAAGACCGGGATGAACATGGCCAAGGGCAAGTGCCCGGTCTGCGGCACAACAGTCAACCGGATCCTGGGGAAGGCGAAGGTCTGACCGAGGATCCGGAGGAACGATCGCGGGAGGGGGTGGCCGGTGGCCACCCCCTCCCGCGCGACAGGTGCCGACGCAGCGTGTCGGAGGCACGACACTAGCTACCCGCGGGTTGTGGATAACCCCGGTTTCGCTGTGGATAACGCCGGATACGGCGGCGGCCGACTGTGGATAACGAACGACAGAGCGCTCGGCAACGGTGACAGGGTGTCATCTCATGACGAGAACGTCGCTTCCCCGCCCGACCCTGCTCCCCGGTCTGGTCCGGCTCTGGCGTGACCGGCACACCCTCCAGCTCGGGCTGGATCCCGCCCACGCCGTCGTGGTCGAGGTCGCCCACCCGGGAGCGGCACGCCTGCTCGACCTGCTCGACGGCTCGCACAGCGAACGCGCCGTACTCGACCGGGCGGCCCGCATCGGCGTACCGCGCGACGACGTCCGCACCCTGATCGACGCGCTGCGGGCCGCCGGACTGATCCTGGGCGCCCACGCCCTGCTGCCCGGCAACCTGCCGGAGCCCGCCCGGCGCCGGCTGGCGGCCGAGGCCAACGCCATCGCCCTGCGCGGCGCCGACGCCCCCGGCAGCCCGGCCCAGGTCCTGCGACGCCGGGCCGCCGCCCGGGTGGTGGTCACCGGACGCGGCCGGCTCGCCGCCCCCGTCGCGGTGGCCCTGGCCCAGTCCGGCGTCGGTCACGTCAGCCCGGAACTCGACGGCGAGGTGGGCCCGACCGAGACGGTCGGTGGCGGTTTCGGCCCGGGAGACGTACGCCGGCCCCGGGCCGAGGCACTCGCCGCCGCGATCACCCGGGCCGCCCCGGGCACCGACACCCGTCCGGTACGCCGGGGCCGGGCCGGGCTCGTCGTGCAGGTCGGCATGGACCGGCCGGCGCAACTGCTCGCCGCCGGCTTCGCCGCCCGCCGGCAGGCGCACCTGCTGCTGGGCGTACGCGACGGCACACCGGTCGTCGGGCCGCTCGTCCCGGCCGACGGCTCCCCCTGCCTGCACTGTCTCGACCTGCACCGGCTGGACCGCGATCCGGCCTGGCCGGCACTGGCCGCCCAACTGGCGGCGAGCAGTTTCGAGGAGCCGTGCAGCACCGCGACCCTGATCGCCGCGGTGGGATTCGCCACCGCGGAGATCCTTGCCCACCTCGACGGCGCCACCCCGGAGACGGTGGGGGCGGCCGTGGAAATCTGCGCACCCGGGCGGATTCGGCGCCGCGCCTGGCCACCCCACCCACGCTGCGACTGCATCCGGCGCGGTCGGCGCCGGTACGGCGAGGGCACCAATGGCCCCGGCGACCGCCGCATGGCGGCCAACGACGGGCCGAGTCGGTAACAATGATCTGGTGACCGATATCCCGCGTCGGGCCGTGGCCCGCACCGCCAAGCTCGCCGCTCTGCCCCTCGGCTTCGCGGGGCGGACCGTTCTCGGCCTGGGCAAGAGGGTCACCGGGCTGGCCTCCGACGTCGTGTCGGCCGAGATCCAGCAGCGTACGGCCGAACAGCTCTTCAGCGTCCTCGGGCAGCTCAAGGGTGGCGCGATGAAGTTCGGGCAGGCGCTGTCGGTGTTCGAGGCGGCACTCCCGGAAGAGATCGCGGCCCCCTACCGGCAGGCGCTGACCAAGTTGCAGGAGGCCGCGCCCCCGCTTCCGGCGGCCACCGTGCACAAGGTGCTCGCCGAGCAGTTGGGCGAGGACTGGCGGGCGAAGTTCGTCGAGTTCGACGATTCACCCGCCGCGGCGGCGAGCATCGGCCAGGTGCACCGGGCGGTCTGGAAGACCCGGGCCAAGGCGGGACTGCCCGTCGCCGTCAAAATCCAATACCCGGGTGCCGGCGACGCCCTGCTGGCCGACCTCAAGCAACTCTCCCGCCTCGGCGGGATGTTCCGCGCCATCCAGCCGGGTCTGGACATCAAGCCGCTGCTCGCCGAACTGCGGGAACGGATCACCGAGGAACTCGACTACGAGTTGGAGGCGACGTCCCAACGGGCGTTCCACAAGGCGTACGCCGGCGACGAGGAGATCTTCGTACCGAAGGTGGTCGCCTCCGCCCCCCGCGTGCTGGTGACCGAGTGGGTCGAGGGCACCCCGCTGTCGAAGATCATCAACGAAGGCACCGAGGAACAGCGTGACCGGGCCGGCCGGCTGATGGCCGTCCTGCACTTCTCGGCACCGGCCCGCGCCGGGCTCCTGCACGCCGACCCGCACCCGGGCAACTTCCGGCTACTGCCGGACGGGCGCCTGGGCGTCATCGACTTCGGGGCGGTGGCCCGGCTGCCCGGCGGCCACCCGGAGCCGATCGGCCGGCTGGTCCGGCTCGCGCTGGCCGGTGACGCGCGGGCGGTCATCGACGGCCTGCGCGAGGAGGGCTTCGTCAAGCAGACCGACGACATCGACGCGCAGGCGCTACTCGACTTCATCCTGCCGATGCTGGAACCGGTGGCCCTCGACGAGTTCCGGTTCACCCGCGCCTGGCTGCGCTCCGAGGCGACCCGGCTGGGCAACCCCAGGTCACCGGCCTACCAGCTCAATCGACACCTCAACCTGCCACCGTCCTACCTGCTGATCCACCGGGTGACGCTCGGCTCGATCGGGGTGCTGTCCCAACTCGAGGCGAAGGCGCCCTACCGCTCGATCCTGGAACGCTGGCTGCCCGGTTTCGCCCCGATCCCCTGACTCGCCGGCCGGCGCGGCGCTCGCCCCGGCCGGTCGAGGACGGTTCGGAAAACGGTCAGGGGCTCGACGGGATACCCCGCCGAGCCCCTGACCGGTCATCTATCAGTAGCCGCCTATGTCCCGGGCCGCCTGCCGGCGGGCCTGCATCGAGATGGTACGGGCGGATCGGGTTGCCTCAGTGCGCGTGGTCTTGCCGGCCTGAGGCCGGCGCATTCGCGCTCGGGACAACGCTTCTTGGATGAGATACATGGTGTCGGCCCCACTCGGAGTCGCAGTGACGATGGTCATTTCGTTCTTCATTGCCGGTACGACACCGGCGGACTTACGGATCGGGTTCATGTCAGGCCGCCAGCCGGACGCTGCTGCGCGACTCGGCGAGGCCGTTGGCCGCCATCCGCGCTTCGACCTCGACCCGGAGGACCTGGTCACGGGCGACGTCCTCCTTGCGCGGACGGCCACGGGGCCGCTTGCGCGGGACGACCGCGCCACGCTCGAAGATCTCGCCACCCCAGACCCCCCACGGCTCGGCGCGGTCGACCGCACCGGCCAGGCACGCGGCCCGGAGCGGGCAGTCGCCGCACAGCGACTTGGCCAGTTCCAGCTCGGCGGGGGCGTCGGAGAACCACAGGTCGGGGTCGAACTTCCGGCAGGGCAGGTTCGCCTCCAGTTCGACGTTGACGTCGACGGGGGCCAGCGCCAGACTCATCGCCCGGTCACCTCTCTCTCGCTTCGATCTTGTGGATCGTCGTTGCTGGGTGAGACAAAAAACTAAGGCCGCGGATCCCGGTTACGGGTTCCGCGGCCTCGAGGTGAGCCGGTGGTCTATTCCTAGACCGGCCTTCCTCGAGGTGGAACTCCGCGGACGTCCATACGCTTCGGAGCGTTCGGGACATCGCCGCCGGCGAAGCCACTGATCCCCTTGCCCTGGACGGATTTCGGCGCCAGGATCAGTTCGGCCTGGGTCGGCGCCGGGTGCGTCACGGGCAGTAGGGCAGCGTCAGCGGCCGGCAGCAGTCTGACGACTGGCACCGACACGAGGGCAGCAGACAGCCCCGCCGAACGCTGGTTGACATAGAGCTCCATGGTGCCGCCTCCTCACGCTTCCCTCGTCACTGACACGGTCTCGTACACCCTTTGAGCAGCCGTAACGCCGCCGCTCGCGAGGTGTGCCATGAGGCTATGCCTGCATCGGGGGCGAGGGCAAACGGTTTTACGGCTCTTCCGGAGAACTTTTTTCCGGCGTCACTTCGGCCACCGACGCACCACCCACCAGCGCGATCGCCGCGGCGCCGTAGAGGGCGAGCTTTCGCGGGCCGATACCGGCGATCGCCAGCAACTCCTCGGACCGGGTCGGACGGCGCTCCGCCAGGGCCATCAACGTGGCGTCGGTGAACACCACGTACGCAGGGACTTTCTGCGTCGAGGCGACCGTGCCGCGCCACTCGCGCAGCCGGTCGAGCAACTCCTCGTCGAGGTCGGACGGGCAGTCGGGGCAGCGGCCCAGTTTGCGGTCGACGCCGGCCAGCAGGGTGCCGCCGCAGACCCGGCAGGAAACCACCTGGTTTCGCCGAACGTCGGGTTTCCGACTGCCACCGGCAGCGGCTCGGCCGCGATCGCCACCCGACCGGTCGAACTGGGGCAGGAACCGGCACGGCCGGCGCGCCCGGCCACCGGGCGAGCGCGCCACGGCGTACGACAGCCAGAGCGATTCTCTTGCCCTGGTCACCCCGACGTAGAGCAGGCGCCGCTCCTCTTCGATCTGCTCGGCGGTCTTGGCGTACGTCGTCGGCAGCGTGCCGTCGGAGAGGCCCACCAGGAAGACCGCGTCCCACTCGAGGCCCTTCGCCGAATGCAGCGAGGCGAGGGTGACCCCCTCGACGGTGGGGGCGTGCTGCTGGGCGGCCCGCCGCTGCAGTTCCTCACAGAAGTCGGCGAGAGTGACCGGACGCTCGACGGCCGCGGCCTCGCCGATCGGCAGCACCGGCTGCCGGGCCGCGTGCTCCTCGGCGAGCTGCACGAGCGCGGCCAGCGCCTCCCACCGCTCCCGCGCCGCACCGCCGGGCGGCGGCTGGTCGGGTGCCCACCCGACGGCGGTGAGCGCGTCGACGACGGCCGTGACCAGCGGCGTCTCACCCGGTGTCGACCGGACCGCCGACCGCAGCGCGATCACCGCCTGCCGCACCTCGGGGCGCTCGAAGAACCGCTCCGCCCCCTGTACGACGTATGGCACCTCGGCTTCGGCCAGTGCCTTCTCGTACGCCTCGGACTGGGCGTTGGTGCGGAACAGTACGGCGATCTCGCGGGTCGGGGTGCCCGCGTCGACCAGTTGCCGGCAGCGGACGGCGACGGCGGCGGCCTCGGCCGGCTCGTCGGCGAAGATCCGCACATCGGGTTCGGGCCCCGGTGGGCGCTGGCCGACCAGTTCGAGCCGCAGTTTGGCCTCGGTGCCCCGGGCCTGCCGGATCACCGCGTTGGCGAGCCCGACGACCTGCGGCGTCGACCGGTAGTCGCGGACGAGCCGGACCACGACCGCGGCGCGGTGCCGGCGCGGAAAATCGATCAGGTAGCCGGAGGTGGCCCCGGTGAACGAGTAGATGGTCTGACTGGCGTCGCCGACCACGGTCAGGTCGTCGCGGCCGCCCAGCCAGGCGTCGAGCAGCCGCTGTTGCAGCGGGTTGACGTCCTGGTACTCGTCGACGACGAAATGCCGGTACTGCGCGTGGACCTGATCGGCGACGTCGCGATGCTCCTCGATCCCCCAGACCGCGGCCCGCAGCATGTCCTCGAAGTCGATCACACCGTTGCCGCGCTTGATCTTCTCGTAGGCGGCGAACACCTCGGCGACCTTGGCCGGCTCGTGTGGTGTCTCCCGCATCGCCTTGGCCGCGGCGACCGGGTAGTCACCCGGCTCGACCAGCGACGACTTCGCCCACTCGATCTCACCGGCCAGGTCGCGGGCGGCGGCGCGGTCGGTGCGCAGCCCGGCCCGGGCGGCGGCGAGGGTGACCAGCCGGACCTTGCTGTCGAGAAGCTCGGGCATCTCCCGGCCGGCGAGCAGCCGGGGGGCGAAGTAGCGGACCTGCCGCAGTGCGGCGGCGTGGAAGGTGCGGGCCTGCACCCCTCCGACGCCGAGGGACGCCAGCCGGGCCCGCATCTCCGCCGCCGCCCGGGCGGTGAAGGTCACCGCGAGCACGTGCCGGCCGGCGATCGCACCGGACAGGGCCCGATAGGCGATGCGGTGTGTGATCGCCCTCGTCTTGCCGGTGCCGGCACCGGCCAGGATGCAGACCGGGCCGGCCGGGGCGGTCACCGCCGACCGCTGCTCCGGGTCGAGGCCGGCCAGGACGTGGTCGGCCGTCACCCGTCCCGCCCCCGGACCGTGCGACCCAGGGTCCGCCCCCGGACCGTGCGATCCGGAACGCCTCCCCGCATCAACCCCCACAGGTAGGAATCATGGCAGCTTCTCCGTACGTTGAAGTTCCTGGTGGGTCCGATCAAGGACACATCTCTCATCCCCAGGAGGATTGACCATGCTGACGATGTACTCCACGCCGTGGTGCGGCTACTGCCACCGGCTGAAGTCGCAACTCGACCGCGAAGGCATCGGTTACGAAGTGGTCGACATCGAGCAGGACCCGGCGGCGGCGAAGTTCGTGGAGAGCGTCAACGGCGGCAACCAGACCGTGCCCACGGTCCGCATAGTCTCCCCCAACGGCGGCGAGTCGGTCCTGACCAACCCCACGATCGTCCAGGTGAAGAACACGCTGGCCGAACTGGGCGTGACCGCCTGACCGCACCGCGCGGCGACCGTCAACGCGGAAGACCCCGGCCGCGAGCCGGGGTCTGTGCGTTTCTCCAGAGCCTTGCGGGTCGTCCGCGATCCGTCAGTCGCACCGGTCGGTGAGGTGCGGGCGGGCCGCCCGCCAGATGGTTGACGGTTCGCCTCCCTCGGCCGCCCAGCTGGTCGAGGTCAGCCGGCCCCGCCGCCGGTAGCGCTTCATGATCACGACGTGGTCGGGCCACGCCACGAACCGCCGTAGGGCCTCCTGGTCTCGCCAGACCGACACCGAACCGCACCGGCGCCTCAGCGGTTCGGCCCACAACCACATCCCGACCGCACCCGCCAGGTCGGGCCAGGCGCCGCGCAGGCGCATGCCGGCCCGGTAGATCCCCGGCAGGTCCCGCGCGTGGTCGGCACGGAACGCGGTCACCGCGACGAGCACGGCGCCGGTGGTGCCGACATCCGGCCCCGGCGTCCACGAGGTCCGCAGCACACGGCCCCCTTCGACGTCCGCCATCCCCTCACCCTTCCCTATTTTCAGAACGATCGTTCGTGCTAGAAATGGAAGATAACACGAGCTGAGGTACCATCGTCCGAACGTCCGTACGCTGAATGAGCGAACCAAGGGGGCGGCATGGCCGGTCGGCCGCGTGACGAGCGGGCCCGCGCGACGATCCTCCGTCGCGCCGCGGACATCGCCTCCAGGGACGGCCTGGAGGGCCTGTCGATCGGACGGCTCGCCGCCGACCTCGGCGTGAGCAAGAGCGGCCTCTTCGGCTACTTCGGCTCCAAGGAGGAGCTTCAGCTCGCCACCCTGCGCGCCGCGTCCGGCGTGTACCTGGACGAGGTGGTCCAGCCCGCCATGGCCGTCGCGCCGGGCCTGCGTCGGCTGCGTCGGCTGTGCGACGCCTGGCTGGACTACTCGCAACGGCGGGTGTTCCCGGGCGGATGCTTCTTCTTCACCGTCGCCGCCGAGTTCGATGCCCGCCCGGGCCCCGTACGCGACGCGGTGGCCGCCGCCGGCCTCGACTGGACCCGCCTGATGACCCGCACGATCGAGGACGCACGCCAACTCGGCGACCTCGTGGCGACGACCGATGCCGAACAGCTCGCCTTCGAGTTGATCGCGCTGCTGGAGATGGCCAACGCCACATCGCTGTTGCACGACGACCCCGTTGCCTACCGGCGCGCCCGGACGGCCATCCACTCGCGACTGGAGTCGGCCGCCGCCGTACCGCTGTCGACCGTGCCCGGCGAGTAACGAGCGACGCCGATGCCCGCCGGCGGCGGATGGCTCGATCTCACCGCGCCCGGGCCGGACCGCTCCGGTCCACGGCATGACACGCCTGATAAACCGCCCGACAAAACAAGGACATGCGGGCCATACTGGTGCGGGCCGCCACCCGAAAGATCGCCGACGAGCCGGCCTCGTCGGAACCGATTCGGACGAGGGAGTGGTGTCGGTGTCACCAGTGTCGATCCCGACCGCGCGGCGCCGGCTCGGAGCCGAGTTGCGCCGGCTGCGCGAGGCCGCGGGGCTGACCGGGGAGCAGGTGATCGCCCGGGTCGGCTGGGCCTCGGCCTCCAAACTGTCCCGGCTGGAAAACGGTCGCAGCCGCCCCGACCTGGGCGACGTGCTCGACCTGCTGGACGCGTACTCGGTCGACGGGTCGCTGCGCGACGATCTGGTCGCGGTCACCCGGGCCGCCGGCGACGCCCGCGCGTGGCTGCGTTCGTACCCGGTGATGACCGCCCGCCAGCGCGGCTACGCCGAACTGGAGGCCGGCTGCGCCGAGATCCGCGAGTGGGCGCCGGTGCTGGTCCCGGGCCTGTTGCAGACCCCCGAGTACGCCCGCGTGCGCTTTCTCTCGTCGCGGCCGCTCGCCGCCGGCGCGGCGGAGAACACCGACGCCGAGACCGAGGTGGCCGCCCGGCTGGCCCGCCAGTCGCTGCTGACCCGCGACGACACGTCGCTGCGGTACGAGGCCGTGGTCGACGAGGCGGCGCTCGGCAGCCGGGGTGGACCGCCGGACGTCGTACGCGGTCAGCTGATCCGCCTGCACGAGCTGGCGACCCGGCCCAACGTGACCCTGCGGGTGCTGCCACGGGCGGCCACGATCGGCGACTGGTACCTGCCGCACACCGGTTTCTCGCTCTACGGGTTCGACCACCCGCAGGACCCGGAGACCCTGGCGATCGAAGGGCTCTCCATCCACCTGGTACTCACCGACCGCGCCGAGATCGACCGCTACACGGCGGTGTTCGGCTGGCTCCGCGAGGCCGCGTTGTCGGCCGCGGATTCGCTCGCCTGGCTCGCCGACGCCGCCGCACCCCGGCCGGTCCCGCCACCGCGCCCGGGACATCCGCACCGCCGCAGGACCACGCCCGCGCCGGAGGGCGCCGGGCCGGGAACCGCCACCCCGAATGCCCCCGCCGCGTCGAACGCCACCGCCGGACCGGGCGCCCTGGTCGGGCCACCGGCGTGACGCACCCGCGAAGTCCAACCTCACCCGGGGCGCTGAGCGCCACCGCGCCGTGCGCCGGGCCGTCGAACACCAGGAGTTGATCGATGACGAACCGTCGACCCACCATGCCGACCGGCGACACACCCGCCTGGCGGACGAGTTCCCGTAGTCAGACCGCGAACTGCGTCGAGGTCGCGCTGGGCGCCGACTCCTGCGCGCCGGTGGCCGTACGCGACAGCAAGGACCGTGGCGGCCCCGTGCTGACCTTCGACGCCGAACGCTGGTCGGGCTTCATCTGCGCGGCGAAGGCGGGTGAGTTCGACCGCGGTTGACCCGGACAAGGCCGGCCGCTGGTGGAACACCGCCGGCGGCCGGCAGCGATCAAGGCAACGAACTGCATCGATGTAATTTGTCCCCCGAATGGACGGGCCTCACAGCCGATCATCGGGTTTGTCTTGCCGGCCCGAAACACCTGGGCGAACATAACCAAGGGTGTTCCGTGGAAGTTCCACAGATGAATGTTCACAGCTCGGACCCGCCCGGGACCGGGCAACACCACTGACTATCCGTAACGGTTCAACCCGAGCCGGGAGACACCATGCGGTTTCTCATCGTACGGACCGACATCCGCGCCGTCGCTGACGACGACCTCGTTGCCGCCTGGGCCGAGGGCCAGCGGCTCCGCGACGAGAAGACCACGCCGGAACCGCGCCGCCAGACCGTACGCGCCGACGACCGGGACGCCGCACTGCTGCTGGCCCGGGCCCTGTCGTCCTCGGTGGGCGCGGTGCGGTCGGGCCGCCAGCGGGTCAAGGTCGTACGCCTCGCCGAACCCGTTCCCGGCCGACGGCACCGCCGCACGTAGCAACCGACCCGATCGACAACGGAACACCCCCGAGACACCGTCGTCGCCGGCGCGGCTCCCCCGCCGTGCAAGAACGCCCGACCGGCAACGACGGGACCGGATCTTGGTCCGTGGCCGTCGCGGCAACGATGGTCACGGGCCAAGACCATGTTCAGGGGCGGGTACGCCCCGCCGGCCGTACCCCGGCGCTCGCCCGTCTGGCGCGGGGCCGCCGTGCCGCGATCCGGTCCCGGTGCCGTACGGCCAGCAGTCCGGCCGCGACCAGCGCGACCACCGCCACCCCGACCAGCGTCCACCCGAGGAACGGACGCCCGTCGCCGGCCGTGGCACGGGTCGACGCGCCCGGCGGCGGCAGGGTCAACGTCACGGTCGACGTCTCCTTCAGCAGGCCGCTGGCGAGGGTCAGTTCGGCGGTCCACGGGCCGTCGGGCAGCCGGGCGTCGAGTTCGACCACCACCTGGCCGGCGGTGCCGGGCGCGAGCGTGGTGCCCAGGGTCACCGGGTACGGGCCGGCCCGCATCGCCCCCGGACCGTCCGCCAGGTTCAGTGACCCACTCAGGTCGAGCGCCCGCTCGCCGGTGTTGCGCACGTCGGCCGTGATCGTCGGTACGCCGTCCGGCCGCCGGCTCGCGGTCAGGTCGCCGATCTCGAAGCTCGACGGCGGCTCGCCACCGGGACCCACGTCCAGATAGACCCGGATGCCGACCCGGTGCACGACGCCGACGTTCCCCGCGCCCGGGCTCCCGGTCGGCGCGCTGGCCTGGGCCCACACGACGGCGTACCGTTCGCCCCTGGCCGCGGCGGCCGGCACGTCGACGGTGGCCAGCACGGTCGTCCGGCTGTACGGGTCGAGGTCGACCGAGGGGCGGTCGAGCGAGATCCATCCCGACAGTTCGTTGGCCGTCCGGTCCTCGGCGATGGTGAACGCGTCGTCCTCGATCGCCGCGCCGGCCGGGTAGAGCTCGATCGTGCGCGGGGTGGGTGCGTTGTTGGCCACCTCGATCCGGCGCTCGATCTTCGTGCCGGGGTTGAGGTGGTCGATGACGTACACCCGGGCCCGTGGGTCGTCGCGCCGGTCGACGGGTGCCTCCAGGAGCCGGATGCCGATACGTCCGTCGTCGGCCGAGGCCGGGACGGCGGCTGCCGTGGCCCCGGCGATGAGGATCGCCAGGACCACGGCAGCCCGCGACGGCAACCGGTCACGCCACCGAATGCGTCACCGTTCCGGTGTAGGTGCCGGCGACGAGGGCGTCCGGCAGGGTGATCGTGAGGGTGGGGTTCCAGCTGACGGCGTTGCTGCCGACGGCGGTGACCGCCAGCACCTCCAGCGGCTCGTCCAGCGGTCCGGGGGCGCCGGGCGTCGCGGTCGGCTCACCGCTGACGACCGTCGTCGACCCGGTCGTGTAGACCACGGAGCTGGCCGGCACCGTCTCGGAAGCGGTACCGCCGCCGGTCGTGAAGTCGGTGGCGGAGGCGGTCGCGGCCCAGGCGGCGGACAGTTCGCCACGGCCGTCGGTCACGGTCACGGTGCCCAGGGCACCGGTGATCGTGCCGTCCACGACGGTCGGGTCGATCGTCGCGGTCGCCGGTACGACGACGTCGAGGGTTCCGGCCTCAATGGTGAACGTGGCGGTGGTGTCGCCGGTGGGTGCCGCGACGGCCGGTGATCCGGTGGCCAGGACGGCGACGGCGAGTGCGGTCGCGGCGGCGGCCGCGAGGATTCTGGTGCGCATAGGGGCTTCTCCTTGCCTGCGGACGCCTGGCGGCGGCGTCCCGTCAGTTCATTCGAGAACGACCATATGCAACTATTCGACTACTTTAGGTGAAAATCCGGAAATTCAACCTTCCAACCACCGGCTGACCAGGAAGAACGCGATCGACGACTCCATCGGCAGGGTGACCGCCCGACCGTCGCCCGCGTCGACCCGCTCCCCGGCCAGCACCGCCGCGACCTCCCGCCGGGTGAACCAGCGGGCCACCGCGATCTCCGTCGGGTCGAGCCGCAGCGGCTGGCCCGGGTCGGCCGTGGCCAGGAAGCCGAGCATCAGCGAACCCGGGAAGGGCCACGCCTGGCTGCCGGCGTAGTCGATCCGGTCGAGGGTCACCCCGACCTCCTCGGCGACCTCGCGCAGCACCGCCGCCTCCGCCGACTCGCCCGGCTCGACGTAGCCGGCCAGGCAGGAGAACCGCAGCTCGCCGTCGCGGTCCGGCCATGCCGCGTTGTTGCCGAGCAGGCAGCGGCCGTCCGGCCCGGGCACCCCGTCGTGCACCGCCACGATCATCGCCGGGTCGGTGCGCGGCCAGAGTTGCCCGCCCTCCCCGTCGACCCGGGACCAGCCGGCCCCGGCGGCCGCGGTCGGCTGCCCCGACGCCGGCGAGTAAGGCTGTGCGGCGTGCCAGTTGGCCAGCGCCGTGGCGCTGGTGAACGCCCCGGCGTCCCGGTCGCCGAGCAGGTGCCCGACATCACGCAGGTTCACCGCCCGGGTGTCGGGCCGGACCGGTAGGGGCGCGTCGACCGCGAAGAGCGGCGTGCCGTCCGGCTCGACACCGAGGAAGAGCCGCCCCGCCGGATCGACCCGCGGTGCCGCGTCGGCGTCGAGGAGCACCAGCACCGGTGCCGTCGACGGCCCCTCGACCAGGGCTCGGCCACCGCCCGCCACGTCGACGACCAGCACCCGGGCCCGCTTCCAGGCGTCGGTGAGCCAGGCCGGGTCGGTACGCCGGTGGGCGGCCCGGTCGAGGGTCGACCGGGCCAGCGGCGGCACCGGGCCGTCCGGCCATCCCGTCACGGTCGCGCGACCCCGCGCTCGACCGGGGTCAGCGCCGCCACCGCTGCCCCGACCTTGTCCGCGTCACCGAGTACGACGGTGACCGCACCGGCCGGCGCGAGGTATTTCGCGGCGGCGGCGGCGACATCCTCGCGGGTCGCCTTCGCCAGCCGCGCCGAGTGCTCGGTCAGGTAGTCCAGGCGCAGCCCGAACCCGGCATAGGTGCTGGCCAGGCTCGCCAGTCCGGCCTGTGTCGACATGCCGAGCTGCAACGTCCCCAGCGCGTACTGCCGGGCCTGCTCCAGCTCGTCCTCCTTGGGCGGCAACGAGGCGAGCCGGCCGAGTTCGTAGAGCGTCTCCAGCAGTGCCGGGCCGGTCACCTCGGTCGCGACCTCAGCGGCCAGCACCAGCGACGAGCCCGCCTCGCTGTGCTCGATCAACGAGTGCGGGCCGTAGGTGTAGCCCTTGTCCTCGCGGATGTTCTCCACCCAGCGGGACGAGAAGTAGCCGCCGAAGACCAGGTTGGCCAGTTGCAGCGCGGCGTGGTCGGGATGGGTCCGCTCGACCGCCGGCAGCGCCATCCGCAGCGACGACTGGACCGCGCCCGGCCGGTCGACCAGCAGCAGCGGCGCGGGGGCCAGCGGCGGGGCCGGCGGCAGCGTCACGTTCGCGCCGGCTCCGGTCCAGCCGGCCAGCGCCCGCTCGGCCGAGTCGAGCGCCTTGCCGGGCGAGAAGTCGCCGACCAGCACCAGGGTGGCGCCGGCCGGGTGGATCCGGGCCGCGTGCAGCGCCCGCAGCTGGCCGGGCCGGACCGCCTCGACCTGGTCGACCTCCGGCGTCTGCACCGCGTACGGGTGGCTGCCGTACATCCGGCGCAGCAGCGCCGCGCGGGCCAGGTGGCTCGGCTGGCTCTGCGCGACCTGGATCCGGTCGACGAGCCGGTCCCGTTCGACGGCGACCTCGGTCTTGGGATAGGCGGCACCGGTGAGCACCTCGGCGAGGATGTCGAGGATCCGGTCGAGCCCGGTCACCAGGCCGTTGCCGGAGACGACCAGCCGGTCGGGGTCCAGCCCCGCCGACAGCGCGCCGCCGACGGTCTGCAACTCGGCGGCGATGTCCACCGTGGACATGGTGGCGGTGCCGGACAGCAGCGTCTGGGAGAGCAGGGCGGACCGGGCCAGGTGGGCGCGGGCGAACGGCACCCGCAGCCGTACCTCGACCAGCGGCACGGCCGGGCGCCGGATGGCCAGCACGGTCAGCCCGTTCGGCAGGGTCCGCTCGGTCTCCTTCGGCGGCTTGAGCTTGCGGCTGGGCCCGAGCGGCGGGAGCGTGTGCGTCACTGGTTCGCCTTTCCCTTCCCGGCCGGGGCCGCGGCACCGGCGATGACCTCGACCGTCGCCCGGCGCTCCGGCCGCAACGTGGCGGCGGCGGCCCGCACCTGCTCCTCGGTCACCGCACCGACCAGCCTCGGCAACTCGTTGATCAGCTCGGGGGCGCCGCGTTGCTGCTCCAGCACCGCCACCCCGAGGGCCCGCCCGAGCACCGCGTCGTTGTCGCGCAACAGGTGCGTCGCCATCCGGGCCTGGGTACGCGCCAGCTCGCCCGGGGCCAGCCCGTCGGTGGCCAGCCGGTCCAGTTCCTCGTCGACCGTACGCAGCACCTTGTCGACGTCGCCGCTCGGCGGCAGGTGCGCCTGGAGCAGCAGCGCGGTGGGGTCGCGTACCTCGAACGCCTCGCCCATGAAGCCGAGGTAGCTGCCGACGCTGGTGACCGAGCGGTCCCGCTGGACCAGCCGCTCGACCAGCCGGGACGCCTCGCCGTCGGTCAGCACCTCGGCCAGCACCACGTACGGCAGGTAGGCGTCGAAGTCGCCGATCGGGTCCGGCACCCGCCACGCCGACGCGAACGCCGGCAGCGGCGCCAGCGGGTCGGTGTAGGACTGCCGGCGCTCGGCGGTCAGGTCGGGCTCGGCAAAGCTCGGCCGCTCCGGCGCCGGCCGGGCCGGTACGTCACCGAAGTGGCGCTCGACCAGCGCGGTCGCCTCGGCGACGTCGAAGTCGCCGGCCACCGCGAGCACCGCGTTGCCGCAGGCGTAGTAGCGCTCGAAGAAGTCGGCCGCGTCGGCGACGGTGGCGCCTTCGAGGTCGGTGAACGAGCCGTAGCCGTCATGCGCGTTCGGGAACGTGTCGAACAGCACCGGCGGCAGCTTCAGCCAGGGGAAGCCGCCGTACGGGCGGTTGAGGACGTTGACCCGGATCTCCTCCTTGACCACGTCGACCTGGTTGCGCAGGTTCTCCTCGGTCAGCCGGGGGCCGCGCATCCGGTCGGCCTCGAGGAAGAGGGTGCGTTCGAGGGCGTTGCTCGGCAGCGTCTCGAAATAGTCGGTGTAGTCGAAGTGGGTGGAGCCGTTGAAGGTGCCGCCGGCACCCTGCACGTGCCGGAAGTGCGCCAGCTTCTCCAGGTTGGCCGACCCCTGGAACATCAGGTGCTCGAAAAGGTGGGCGAAGCCGGTGCGGCCCTCGGGCTCGGACCGGATGCCGACGTCGTAGACGACGGCGACGCCGACCACCGGCGCGGTTCGGTCGGGTGCCAGCACCACCCGCAGGCCGTTGTCGAGCGTCAGCCGCTCGACGGGGTATTTCGTTGCCGGAATCCTTGCTCTGCGGGCAGCCACAAGGCGACCCTAGCGCGTCATGTCGCGGCCGAGACCGCGACTCGGGTCGCGGCGGCCCGACCGACGGCGGTGCGCGGCAGCACGTGCCGGCCGACCCGTACGGCTTCCTCCAGGTGCGGCCAGGCGGACAGGACGAACTCGTCCACCCCGAGCGCGGCGTACTCGTCGATCCGGGTGGCGACCTCGTCGTAGCTGCCCACGAGTGCGGTGCCCGCGCCCTCGCGGACCAGGCCGACGCCGGCCCAGAGGTTCGGCGCGATGGTCAGGCCGGTGGTCGTGCCCTCGTTGAGGGCGGTCATCCGGGCCTGACCGACCGAGTCCATCCGGGCGAACCGGGCCTGCGCGGCGGCGATCCGGTCGGCGTCCATGCCGGCCAGCAGCCGGTCCGCCTCGGCCCACGCCTCCGCCGCGGTCTCCCGGGCGATGACGTGCAGCCGGATGCCGGTGCGCAGGGTACGTCCGTGTCCGGCGGCCAGCCGCCGGATCCGCTCCACCCGGTCGGCGATGGCCGCCGGCGGCTCGCCCCACATCAACTGCACGTCGGCGAAGCGGGCCGCCACCGCCTCGGCCGCCGGGGACGCGCCGCCGAAGTAGATCGGCGGCGGGTCGGTGAGCGGCACCGCCAGCCCGCCGGCCTCGACCCGGTAGTGCTCACCGCTGTGGTCGAACGGTCGCCCGGCCCAGGCCAGGCGCAGCACCTGGAGAAACTCGGCGGTACGCGCGTAGCGGGCCGAGTGGTCCAGGAAGTCGCCGTACGCCCGCTGCTCGGCCGGGTCGCCGCCGGTCACGATGTTGATCGCCAGCCGGCCGCCGGAGATCGCCTGGAACGCCTGGGCCTGTTGCGCGACGAGGGTCGGCAGGGCGAACCCGGCCCGTACGGCGACCAGCATCCGCAACGTCGTCGTGTGCTGGGCGACCGCGCTGCAGACGATCCACGGGTCGGGGCAGCCGGAGCCGACCGGCGTCAACGCGGCGGAGAAGCCGGCCTGCTCGGCGGCCCGGGCGACCGCGCCGAGGTATTCGACCGTCGCCGTCCGGTCGTGCCGGGCGGCTCCGGTGGTGACCGTCGCCGAGCCGACCTGGTCGCTGTCACCGGACGTGGGAAGGAACCAGTGGAAGGTCATCGCGCCGCCTCTCGTCGCCGGTGCCTCGCTGACGACCGCCAGCCGATTATGTCTACCAGTTAAATAGGGATATCCGGTAGCGCCGGATTTCACGCCGGCACGGCCACCTGGCCGGCGGTCCGCCCGGCACCGGCACCGGCGGCCAGCCGCACCGCCAGCTCGCGGGCCTGGGCCCGGATCTCGGGTACGGCCGTGGTCTCGAAGAACCGGCCCCGCCGCGGCGGGCCCAACGTCCACAGTGGAAGCACCGGACGCCCGTCGCGGCCCACCACCGCACCGTCGTCGTCGACGTCCAGCCCGAGACCGTACGGCCCCGGTCGGGCCACCCCGTCGGCGATCAGCGCGCCGACCAACCGGTCGGTCGAGCCGGGCAGCGCCCCCGGTCCGGTGCAGTTGACCACCGCGCCGAAGGGGACGCGGTCGTGATCGGGATCGAGGGCGACCAGCAGGCCACCGTCGGGATGCGCGGCCACCCCGCGCACGGCGGCGGACCGCACCTCCAGCCGGCCCGCGACGCGCAGCCGGGCCACCTCGTCGGCGACGGCCGGCGCCATCCGGTGCCGGTGCACCTCCCAGTGCCGGGCCAGGTGACGCAGGAACCGGTCGCGGTCGTCGGCCGGCAGGTCCGCCCACAGGGCGTCGAGTCGCGGCCGCAACCCGTCGACCACCGCCCGCCAGTCGGCGCCGCCGGCGACCTGCGCGCGCAACTGGCGGACCAGGCCACGCAGCGACGGAGCGGTCTCGGGCAGCGATGCGGGCGGGCGGAACGGCATGCCGCGCCGGCGGTGCATCCGGGGCAGCAGACCGTGCCGGGACACCGCGACGATCGGTCCGCGATGTCCGGCCCGGATCAGGCTGAGCGTCACGTCGATCGCGGTCAGCCCGGTGCCGACGAGTAGCACCGGCCGGTCGACGGGTACCCCGGCGAGCACCGCCGGACGCCAGGGGTCGGCGATGTAGCCCGGGTGGTCCCGGACGGCGGCGTCGATCGGGCACGGGTCGGCCGGGGCGGCATGCCCGATGGCGAGCACGACCCGGTCGGCACGCAGCCGACCGCCGTCGTCGAGTTCCAGGCCGACCACCGGCACCCGCCCGGTGTCCGGTGGGCCGTCGCCCGTGGTGATGCGGGCGACCCGGGCCCGGTGCACCCGCAGCCGGCCGCCGCTCACCGTGGTGGCATCCCGCAGCGTCTCCTGCAGGTAGTCGCCGAACCACTCCCGGGGCACGAAGTCGTCGGGGCCGACGGCCGGGTGCCGGCGCCGGCACCAGTCGAGGAAGTCGGCGCCGGAGTCAGGGTCGGCACTCATCGCCCCGACCCGGGAGTTCAGCAGATGCCAGGGGTGGGCGGGGCCGTACGCCAGCCCGCGGCCGGGTGCGTCGGCCGGGTCGACCAGCAGCACCCTGCCGGTGGTACATCGCAACAGTTCCCGGGTGACCAGCACGCCGCTGCAACCACCGCCGACGACCGCCACCGTCTCCGCCATCGTGTCCCCCCTCGCCGGGAGCCCACCCGAACTCCTATAAACACGATAGGAAATGAGGGCCTTGAACGCCAGCCTCCACCGGGACAGGGCAGGGCGTCAGAGCGGGCGGACCGAGGCGAGCGCGTCGTCGACCACGTAGTCGTACTGCCGGTGGGTGCCGGGGATCGAGATGTAGAGGATCGCGGCGGTCGGCCGGCCGACGTCGATCAGGGCCACCGCGGCCAACTCGTTCGTGGCCTGCAGGCCGGGCTGGGTGAAGTGCAGCCGGAACACCGTCACCCACGCCGGCCGGCCACCGACGACGGCCCGCTCGTCGCGGATCATCTCCATCCGGTTGGGCTGCGGGTAGTACTCCGCCCGGACGTCGGCGGCCACCTGCCGGCCGACACACTCGATGTTGACCGACAGGGCGTCGTTGTCGGCCGCCGGCACCGCCGCCGACAGGATCGAGGCGTGGTAGTCACTGAACCCGTTGTACTGCCGCTCGGTGACGAAGTGCTGACCGACCTTGTACGGCACCTCCAGCGAGCCGGCGCTCCACACCGTGTTCCACGGCTGCCACGGCGCGTCGTAGGCCCGATAGGAGATACCGGCCTCGGTGTCGACGGTCCGGTTCCCGCTCACCGGCGGAAGCGGTTCGGCGGGAGCCGGATCGGCCGGCGGCGATCCGGTCGGCGCCGGACAGAGCTTGGCCAGCGGTGGCCGGGCATCGACGACCGGACCGGGGTCCGGACGGAACGGATCCGGGTTGCCCGACAACGCCATCACCAGGACCACGACGAGGCCGACGACCAGCACCGCGGCGGCGGCACCACCGAAGAGCCACAGCCGGCGCCGATCAGCCCCGCTCCGGTCAGCCGGTGGTGAGGGTGGCGGCGACGACGGCGCCTGCGCCGGGACGGTCAGCCGGGTGACCGCACCCGCCGACCAGTCCGGCCCCGACGAGGATCGGGGCTGCTGCGGCGGCGGGGGCTCTGCGGACATCTCCACTAGTGAAACACCCGGCCGCGAACCACACCCGCCGGGTCGCCTCAGCCGGCGTCGGGCGAGGTGGCCAGATCGCCGACGACGCGCCCGGCCGGCGCGCGCATCTCGACGACCTCCGTCTCGCCGGGACCGGCCGACACGTTGTACCAGGGCGCGAACGCTGCGACTACGGCGAGTAGCAGGCCCCCCACCGCAACCCCCACGACCACCAGGATTTCCCGCACCGCACCGGTGCCGACACCCGCCTCCACACGTCCTCCCCCACCGCCCGTCCCGGTCATCGGCACCCCCCGGTCGCCGATGAATCCCCCAGTTCACAGGATTACGTACCGGAGTGCCGGATGCAGTCGCCGATCAGACGCGATTCGGTGAATTCCTTAGAAAGACGCGGCACGGACGCCACCCGGCCGTCACGCTGCGTAATCGGCCCCGATACGCGACCGGCCCGCGCCGATGGCGCGGGCCGGTCGGCAGAGCCACTCAGAGCGGGCGGATGTTCTCCGCCTGCGGGCCCTTCTGACCCTGGGTCACGTCGAACTCGACGCGCTGGTTCTCGTCGAGGCTGCGGTAGCCCGAGCTCTGGATCGCCGAGAAGTGGGCGAAGACGTCGGCGCCGCCGCCGTCGGGGGTGATGAACCCGAAGCCCTTGTCAGCGTTGAACCACTTGACAGTGCCAATTGCCATTTGTGTCTCGTCTCCTTTGACGGAACGGTCGGCCCCGCACGGTTGCGGGATCCGATGTGTTTGTCCGCGCCGAACGCGCGGATTGTCGTCGCGGTCGTGATCGCCCCGCCGGAAACTCCGGACACAACAAATGGCGCCCGGGGTCGCAATCCCACGGGCGCGCACAGAGCTGGGACCAATCAACATGGTCATGGGAACCAAAGCAGCAACGTCCGCAGCCTAACACGCGACAAACGGCAATGCTGGCAGATCCCGGCGAAGGTCACGGTGTGGCCTCGGGCACGGAGGCGACGAGTTCGGTCAGCCCCGCCGCGTCGAGCAGGTCCGCCGGCCGCACCGTCACCCCGTCGCGTACATAGTGGAACGCCGCGCGGACGTGCTCGACCGGCACTCCGGCGAGTTCCGCCCAGGCCAGCCGGTAGGCCGCCAACTGCACCGCCGCGGCGGCTGCCTCGGCACCCGTCGGCTGGCGGCCGGTCTTCCAGTCGACCACGTCGTAGCGGCCGCCCGGGTCGGCGTAGACGGCGTCCATCCGGCCGCGTACGACCACCCCCGCGACGATTGTGGCGAACGGCACCTCGACCTCGTGCGGCACCCGGTCGGCCCACCCGCTCTCCAGGAACCGCTGCCGCAACAACTCCAGCGCCTCGTCGGGGGCGGCGTCCTCGTCGGCCGCACCGGGCAGGTCGTCGACGTCGAACAGCCGGCCGGCCCCGAACCGCTGTTCCAGCCAGGCATGGAAGGCGGTGCCCCGGCGGGCGTACGGGTCGGGTCGGGCCGGCATCGGCCGGCGCAGCCGGCGGGCCAGCGCCTGCGGGTCGCGCCGCAGCGCCACCAGTTGCGACACCGACAGGTGGCCGGGCAGTGCCACCTCCCGCGATCCGGCGCCGGACAGCCGCTCCCGCTCGGCCAGCAGCATGCCGACCTCCCGCCGCCACCGCCGCACGACGGGGTCGTCCCCACCCTCGGGTTCACCCGCAGGACCGGGCTCCCCGACCCCGGCAGCATCCGGCCCGGGCGCCGCCGGCACGTCCCCGGCGGGCGCCTCCTCGATCATCAGCCGCCGGACCAGTGCGGCGGCCTCCGCCATCGCCGGCCGGCGGGCACCCAGCGGATCGGCCGGCCACTCGGCCCGCAGCACCATCTCCGTGGTCGGGTTGACCGCGTCCCCCGCCGGCTCCGGCGCCCACTCGTCGACCACGCCGTCACCGGCCCGACAGCGCTCCTGGATCTCGTCCAGGAACACCGAGGGGCCCCGTGCCCTGCGCACCCCGTCCCCCCACCAGAAGCCGGAACAGAGCAGCAGCCGCCGGGGCCGGGTGACGGCGACGTACGCCAGCCGCCGCTCCTCCCGCTCGTCGTGCTCCTGCCAGCTCCGCTGGAACTCGCCGAACGCCGCGTGCACCGCCCGCTGGTCCCGCACGCCGTCGAGATCGAGCCGGGGCAGCCCGTCGGCGTCGCCGCGCAGCGGGAACGGCAGCACGCCGAGCCCGGCGAGATGGTGGTCGGAGGCGCGGACCTGGCCCGGCCACACCCCCCGGGTCAGCCCGGCCACCGAGACCACGTCCCACTCCAGGCCCTTGGCGGCGTGGGCGGTCAGGATCTGCACCGCCCCCTCGACCACCTCGACCTCACCGGGAGCCAGCCCGCGCTCCTCGTCCTCGGCCGCCGCGACGAACGCCAGGAAGCCGGGCAGCGCCGCGCCGTCGGTGTCGCTGGTGAACCGGGCCGCGACGTCGCCCAACGCGTCGAGATGGCCACGGGCCAGCCCGGCGTCACCGCCCCGGCCGGCACCGGCGCGTACGGCCACCTCGACGTCGAGCCCGATGGTCCGCTCGACGTCGGCGATCAGGTCGGGCAACGGCTGGTCGAGCCGCTGGCGCAGCAGGGCGAGTTCCCGGCCGTACGCCCGCAGCCGGGCATACCCCTCCGCCGAGTAGGTCTGCGCCGGCCCGAGGTCGGCCAGCGCCTCGACCAGGGTCGCGTCGTCGAGGCGGTCGGTCACGATCTCCGGCTCGCCGTCGGCCCGGGAAAGCTCGCGGCGGGCGGCCGAGATCACCTTGGCCCGCCGGTGCAGCGCCACCAGGTCGCGCGGACCGATCCGCCAGCGGGCACCGGTGAGCAGTCGCAGCAGGGCCGGGCCGTCGGTCGGATCGGCCAGCACCCGCAGCGTGCAGACGACGTCGCGTACCTCGGGGGTGTCCAGCAGGCCGCCGAGACCGACCACCTCGACCGGCAGGCCACGCGCGCGCAGCGCCGCCTCGATCGGCGGGATCTGGCTGCGCAGCCGCACCAGTACGGCACTCGTCGGCCGGCGGTCGAGCGGAATGTGCTCGGGCAACGCGTCCGGCATCCCGGCCGCGCCCCGCCAGGCGGCCAGCATGCCGTCGGCGATCCAGGCCGCCTCGTCGACGTAGGTCTCGGTCAGCGCACAGTGGACGGTGCGGCCCGGCCGGCCCCGGGCGGTCCTGCCCACGATCGGCTCGTCGACCTGGAACGCGGGCGCCAGCTCGGCGACCCGGGCCCCGGCGACCCGCAGCGGGGCGGACAGCGAGTTGGCCACGCCGAGGATCTCGGGCCGGTTGCGCCAGCTCGTGGTCAGCGTCGACGTACGTGCCGGACGGCCCTCGGCCGTCGCGAAGTCGCCGGGGAACCGGTCGAGGGTGCCCGCGCTCGCCCCCCGCCATCCGTAGATCGACTGGCACGGGTCGCCGACCGCGGTGACCGGATGACCACCGCCGAACAGCGACCGCAGCAGCACCACCTGGGCATGGCTGGTGTCCTGGTACTCGTCGAGCAGCACCACCCGGAACCGCTCCCGCTCGATCGCGCCGACCTCCGGATGGTCGCGGGCGACCCGGGCGGCCCGCGCCATCTGGTCGCCGAAGTCCATCGCCTCGAAGTCCTGCTTGCGTTGCTCGTAGGCGCGGACCAGCGGAAGCAGGCGGAGCCGCAACCGCTGGACGGCCAGCGACCTGCGTACGTCGGCGTAGACCTTGCCCGGCGGATCCTGCACGTCGGCGAAGAAGCGCCCGGTCCAGGCGGCCAGCTCGTCCGGGGTGACCAGATGCTCGGCCAGCTCGCCGGCGAGCGCGAGTACGGCGTCGGTGACCGTGCTCGGCATCCGGTCCACATCGGACATGTCACCGTCGTGGTTGCGGACCACCATGTCCACGATCTGCCAGCGGGACGCCTCGGTGAGCAGCCGCGTCGACGGCTCGTAGCCGGCCCGCAGCCCGTGCTCGCCGACCACCCGCGCCGCGTACGAGTGGTAGGTGGCCACCGTCGGCTCGCCGCCGAGCAGATCCCGGGCCGGATCCCGCCCCTCCCGGCCGAGCCGGCGGACCAACTGCCCCAACCTCGTACGCACCCGGTGGGCCAGCTCACCCGCGGCCTTCCGGGTGAAGGTGAGGCCGAGGATCTGCTCCGGCCGCACGTAGTCGTTGGCCACCAGCCAGACCACCCGGGCCGCCATCGTCTCCGTCTTGCCCGACCCCGCACCGGCGACGACCAGCAGCGGCTCGACCGGCGCGGCGATGATCTCCGACTGCTCCAGGGTCGGGGCGTGCCGCTGCCCGAGCAGCCGGGCCAGTTCGAGCGGGGTGTAACGGGGGCCGGCGTCGGGCGCCCGCCGGGGCGCCGGCGCCGCCGCGAACAACGAAGGCTGGGTCACGGCGCTCCCTCGCTCCGCTCGGTCACGGGTTGGTCTCCGGCCTGCGTGGGGTCGGGGGCTCGACCACCTGGCGGCCCTTGCCGGAGACCGGGCAACTCGTCCGCACCGGGCAGACCCGGCACTTCGAGTTGGCCACCGCGGAGAACGTCGAGGCCGCCATCGTCTCGGCCGTACGCCGCACCATCGCCCGCGCCCAGCCGGCGTCCTCGGCCTCGCCGACCGCCTCCTGGCCCTGCTCCCGGGCATCCTTCGTGGATGTACCGAGCTGGACCAGGGCGGCTCCCCCGGCCTCGTCGCCGAACTCGGCGAACGCGCCCGCCTCGACCGCCGCCTGGTAGGCGCCGAGCTGCGGATGCTCGGCCAGTTCGGCGCCGGTCACCGAGGTCGACTTGCCGGTCTTCAGGTCGATGACGACCAGCCGCCCGTCGGCGTCGACCTCCAGCCGGTCGACCCGGCCGGTCAGGTCCACCGGGCGGGTCGGGTCGTCGAGGCGTACGGCGAACTCGTGCTCGATCGCCAGCAGCCGCCGGGGGTTGCCGGCGAGCCAGCGCAGCAGCTTGTCGACCATCGCCTCGGCACGGGTCAGCTCCGGGCCGGCCATCCACCGGGCGGCCAGGTCGATGGCGTCGAACCGGGCGGCGACGTACTCCAGGAGCTGCGCCCGGTCGGCGGTGGCGTCCTCGGCGAGCATCGCCGCGGCGTGCACCAGGTTGCCGACGCCCTGCGCGGCCCCGGCCGGCGCGCTTCCGCCGTGTTTCTCCAGCAGCCAGCGCAGGCTGCACCGCAGCGCACTCTCCATGGAGGACGGGGTGACCTTCACCGGTTCGCCCTCGTCGACGAGTGGCCGGTCGTCGGAGAGCGCGCGCAGCCCCCACCACTCGTCGGGATGCGCGCCGCGCACGCCGGCGGCGGCGAGCCGGGCCAGTTCGGCGGCGGCGGCCCGCCGCCGGTCCGGCGCCGTCGCCGGATCGGTGACCGCGGTACGCAGCTCGGCGACCAACGCCGCCAGGGTGAGCGCCCGGGGCGGCCGGCTGACCGGCAGCTCCACCGGAGCGTCGTCCGCCCCGCCGGCACCGGCCCCGTCCGGCCCGGGTCCGCCCGAACCGTCTCCGTCCGGCCCGGGTCCGCCCAGCCCGGGTCCGTCCGAACCGTTCCCGCCCAGCCCCGGTCCGCCCGGACCGTTCCCGGCCGCGCCGGACCCGTCCGACCCGTCGTCCGGCCCGTCGCCACGCGGACCGGCACCGCCAGAACCGTCGCCGGTCGGCGGGTCCACGGTGCCGGCGCCCAGCTCGTAGAGGAAACGACTCGGCTGTTCCTCGTAGTCCGCGCCGCCGCCGGCCCCGGCGGAGGCGACCGCGGTGACCAGCAGCCGCCGCCGGGCCCGGGTCGCCGCGACGTGGAAGAGGCGGCGCTCCTCGGCGAGCATGGCCGCCGACTGCCCGGCCATCGCGGCCGCGGTGCCGGCTCCGGCGGCCCGGCCGGCGAGCACGTCGACCAGCCGCTCCGAGCCGAGCAGGCTGCCGCGCAACCGCAGGTCGGGCCAGACCCCCTCCTGCACCCCGGCGACGACCACGAGGTCCCACTCCAGTCCCTTGGCCGCGTGGGCGGTCAGCAGGCGTACGGCCTCGCCGCGGTCGGCGCTCGGGGCGAGCGTGTCGGCCGGCAGCTGCTGGCCGAGCACATGGTCGAGGAAGACCTCGATGCGCGCCCCGGGCAGCCGGTCGACGAACCGGGCCGCGGTGTCGAACAGCACCACGACCGCGTCGAGGTCGCGGTCGGCGGCCGCGGCCCGCATCCGGGGTACGGTGTCCGGCTCGCCGGGCGTCACCGGGCCGCGCGAGGTGAGACCGTGCCACCGCTCGGCGAGCCCGGTGGCCCGCCACACCGCCCACAACACGTCCTCGGCGGTCGCCCCGGGTGCGGCGGCGGCCTCGCGCGCGGTGCCGAGCAGGGCGGCGACCGTCTGCGCCGGCGCCGCCCAGCGGCGCTCGACCGCGACCAGCTCGGTCGGGTCGCGCAGCGCCTCGACCAGCAGTTCGCCGGAGGGCCGCCGGTCGCCGGCGGCGAGCGCGAGGGCCCGCAGCCCCTGGCGCAGCCGCCGCTCGGCGAGCGGGTCCGCGCCGCCCAGTGGCGAGTGCAGCAGCGCCACCGCCGCCTCCTCGTCGAGCCGGTCCGGTTCGAGCGCGCAGCGCAGCAACAGCAGCAGCGGGGCCACCGCCGGTTGCAGGTGCAACGGCAGGTCCTCGGAGTGCACGACGGTGGGAACGGCGGCGGCGTGCAGGGCCCGGTGGAGCGACGGCAGTTGGCGGGCGGTCGAACGGACGATCACCGCCATCCGCGACCACGGCACACCGTCGACCAGGTGTGCCTCGCGCAGCGCGTGGGCGACGTACGTCGACTCGCTGGTCGCGGACCGGAAGGTGCGCACCTCGACCGAGCCGGGCGGGATGCCGGTCAGCGGGCGCAGCTCCCGGTGGCCGGCGGGGCCGCGCAGCCGGCGGGCGAGCCGGTTGGTGGCGGCGAGCAGCCGGCCACCGGCCCGGTAGGAGGTGTGCAGGGTGACCGTGGCGGCGGGGGCGCCGGACACGGTGCGGAACCGCTGCGGAAACGTGGCCACGATGGTCGGATCGGCACCCCGGAACGAGTACGTCGACGAGTCGGGGTCGGCGAAGGCCACCAGCGACCGGCCGCCGTCGGCGATCCTCGCCAGCAGCTCGACCTGGGCCGGGTCGGTGTCGGCCAGCTCGTCGACGTAGACGTGGGCGAGCCGGCGGCGTTCCGCGGCGAGCAGTTCGGGATCGTCGGCGAGCAGGCCGGTGGCGGCCCGGACCAGTTCGGCGGGGTCGTAGGCGACCGAACCGCGGGTGGTCGCGTCGCGCAGGGCCAGCACGGCGACGTATTCGCGCAGGAACCGGGCGGCCGCCGGCCAGTCGGCGCGATCGAGCTGCTCGCCCAGGCGGGCCAGTTGCGCCGGCCCGACGCCGCGCTCCGCCGCCCGCATCAGCAGGTCGCGCAACTGCCCGGCGAAGGCCCGGGTGCGCAGCGCCGGCCGCAGGTCCAGCGGCCAGCCGTACGGATCGTCGCCGTCCTCGTCGGGGCCGACCACGTCGAGCAGTTCCCGGATGATCAGGTCCTGCTCCGGGCCGGTCAGCAGCCGGGGCGACGGTTCGCCCCGGGCGGCGGCGGCCCGGCGCAGCAGCCCGAACGCGTACGCGGGAAAGGTGCGGACGAGGGGTTCGTGCACCACCCGGCCGGCGGCACCGACGATGCGGGCCTCGATCCGGTGCCGCAGCGCGGTGGCGGTCCGCCGGCCGAAGGTGAGCACCAGGATGCGTTCCGGGTCGGTGCCCTCCGCGACCCGGGCGGCGACCGCCTCGACCAGGGTGCTGGTCTTGCCGGTGCCCGGCCCGCCGACCACCAGCAGCGGCCCGTCGACGTGGGCGACGGCCGTCTCGTGGCCGGGGTCACGGACAGTCGCCGGCGCGGCCTCGGCCGGCCGACGGACCAGCCGGTACGCCTGCATCCGCTCATCTCACCATGACGCACCGACACCACGACGGCCCAGGACCCGTGGCACGCCGGGCCGCCGGCCGGCTCAGCCGAGACGCTCCTCGATGGCGTCGAGGGCGGCGGGCACCGAGTCGACGACGAGCAGCAGGTCGATCGCGGCCTCCTTGGCGAACCGCAGGTCCGGCAGGCCGGCCAGCCAGTCGACCAGTCCGGCGTAGAAGCCGTCGGAGTCGACCAGGACGATCGGCTTGCGGTGCATGGCCAGGGTCGCGGTGGTCCACACCTCGAAGAGTTCGTCGAGTGTGCCGAGGCCACCGGGCAGGGTCAGGAACGCGTCCGACTTGTCGATCATGACGGTCTTGCGGCTCGCCATGTCGGCCGTGATCACCAGCTCGTCGGAGTGCGTGTCGGCGACCTCCAGGTCGACCAGCGCCTGCGGGATCACCCCGACCGTACGGCCACCGCCGGCCCGGGCGCCGTCGGCGACCGCGCCCATCATGCCGACACAGCCGCCGCCGGAGACCAGCGTGTGCCCCCGGCGGGCGATCTCCCGCCCGGCCTGGTCGGCCAGGTCGAGGAAACGGCGGTCCAGGGTGCGCGACGAGGCGCAGAAGACGCAGATGGCGGCCATGGTCAGCGGCCCGCCGGGCGCTCGGTCGCCGACGGCTGCCCCGCCGACCCCCGCTCGACCGCCTCGGCGGTCGCCTTCGCCTCGGCCCGCGCCGCCTCGACCTGGGCGGCCGCGGTCTCCTGGATCGCCTCCTGCTCGGCGGCGAGCGCCGCGTCGGCGTCGACGATGTGCCGTACGGCCGTCGCCACGTCGTCGGTCACGCAGATCAGGTCGAGGTCGGCCGGCCCGATCTTGCCGTCGGCGGCCAGCGTGTCGCGCAGCCAGTCCAGCAGCCCCCGCCAGTACGCCTCGCCCATCAGCACGACCGGGAAGCGGGTCACCTTGCCGGTCTGCACCAGGGTGAGCGCCTCGAACATCTCGTCGAGGGTGCCGAACCCGCCCGGCAGGACCACGAACGCCTGCGCGTACTTGACGAACATGGTCTTGCGGGCGAAGAAGTAGCGGAAGTTGATGCCCAGGTCGACCCACTCGTTGATGCCCTGCTCGAACGGCAGCTCGATGCCGAGCCCGACCGACTGGCCGCCGACCTCGGTCGCGCCCCGGTTGGCCGCCGCCATCACGCCCGGCCCGCCACCGGTGATGACCGCGTAGCCGGCCTGCGCCAGCGCCGCGCCGAGCCGCTCCGCGAGCTGGCACTCGGGGCTGTCGGGCTTGCTGCGGGCCGAGCCGAAGACGCTGACCGCGGGCGGCAGGTCGGCGAGGCTGTCGAAGCCCTCGACGAACTCCGACAGGATGCGCAGCGCCCGCCAGGCGTCCCGGGTCTTCCAGTCGCCCCGGCCACGTGAGTCGAGCAGCCCCTGGTCGGCGGTGGCCCGTGGGATCGCGTCACGGCGCAGGGTCACCGGGCCCCGGTGCCACTCCGGCCCGCCGGGAAGGATTCGCTCGCTCATGACGCCCACGGTAGTTGGCGGCGCCCGGCGGCATGAACGCGCCCACCAGCGGTGGAGAGAAAAAGATCCGCACCGGGTGCAACCAAATCGGTGGTGGCAGCGTCTCTTATTCCACATACTGCGTATGCGCGGCGCCCCGGCACCGCCGCCGGGGCCTTCGGGGGGAGGAGCGCCATGAGCGAATACCGCACGCAGGGCGAGCGCGGCGTACCGGACGGGGTGTCTCCATGACCCGGTCGGAGATCATCCGGCAGCGCCGGGAGATGCAGCGCCGAATCCGTGAGGTGGTGGCCCAGCGCCGGGTGGAGGTCGCCCGGCCGCCGCGCCGGACCGACGGCGCCGACGATCCGGAGCCCGGCCCGGCCACGACCTGACCGGCGCCGGCGCGGGCCGGCCGCCGGTCGTGCTCAGGCCAGCCAGCGGCGCAGCGTGGCGGCGCCCTCGCGGATCAGACCGATCTCGACGTGCTCGTCGGGTGCGTGGGCCACGTTCGGGTCGCCCGGGCCGAAGTTGAGCGCCGGGATGCCCAGTGCCGCGAACCGGGCCACGTCGGTCCAGCCGAGCTTGCCGACCGGGGCCGCGCCGACCGTGGCCAGGAACTCCACCGCCGGGGCGGCGGTGAGACCGGGCAGCGCGCCGGCCGCCGAGTCGGTCAGCGTCACCTCGAAACCGTCGAAGACCTCCTGTACGTGCGCGTGCGCCTCGTCGGGCGTCCGGTCGGGGGCGAACCGGTAGTTGACCTCGACCTCGCACAGGTCCGGCACCACGTTGCCGGCCACACCGCCGTGGATGCGGACCGCGTTGAGCCCTTCGCGGTAGGTGCAGCCGTCGATCTCGACCGTGCGGGCCTCGTAGGCGGCCAGCCGGTCGAGCACCGCCCCGGCGGCGTGGATCGCGTTGACCCCCTTCCAGGAGCGGGCCGAGTGGGCCCGCCGGCCGCGGGTCCGTACGGTCGCCCGCATGGTGCCCTGGCAGCCGGCCTCCACCACCCCGTACGTCGGTTCGAGCAGCACTGCGAAGTCCGCCTCCAGCCAGTGCGGGTACGCCTGCGCGACGAGGTTGAGCCCGTTGTAGCGGGAATCGATCTCCTCGGCCTCGTAGAAGAAGTAGGTCACGTCGTAGCGCGGCTCGGGCAGGGTGACGGCCAGGTTGAGCGCGAACGCGACCCCGGACTTCATGTCGCTGGTGCCGCAGCCGTAGATCCGGTCGCCCTCGACGGTGGACGGGAAGTTGTCGTTGAGCGGCACGGTGTCGAGGTGGCCGGCCAGCACGACCCGCTGCGCCCGGCCCAGGTCCGTACGCGCCATCAGCGTGTTCCCGTGCCGGTAGGTGGTCAGGTGGGGCTGCGACCGCAGCACCTCCTCGACCCGGTCGGCGATCTCCTTCTCGTCGAGCGAGACGGACTCGATGTCGACCAGGGCGCGGGTCAGCGCGACCGGGTCGGCCAGTACCTCGGGGGTCAGCGGGTTCACCATGCCCCGCACGGTACCTTCGAGGCCGTGACAAACACGCAGCCCGCCTGGGGCATCGGCCTGGCCACGACCACTGCCGACGGACAGGTGCTCGACACCTGGTATCCGGCCGGCCTACTCGGGCTCGGTGCCCGGCCGGCAGACACCGACGAGAGCCGGCTCGCCGGCGGCACCGGCGACCGGACGCTGCCCGGTCTACGTGCCGTCGTGGTGGTCACCGAGATCGGCTCGCTGGCCGACCCGATCAAGGACGCCGCCGACGCTTACCTGCGGTTGCACCTGCTCTCGCACCGCCTGGTGCGGCCGAACGAGCTGAACCTGGACGGCATCTTCGGCGCGCTGGCCAACGTCGCCTGGACGTCGGCCGGCCCGTGCCCGCCGGACCGGGTCGACGAGCTGCGGCTGGTCGAGCGGGCCGCCGGCCGCCACCTGGCCGTGTACGGGGTGGACAAGTTCCCCCGGATGACCGACTACGTGGTGCCGTCCGGGGTGCGGATCGCCGACGCCGACCGGGTGCGGCTCGGCGCCCACCTGGCGTCCGGCACGACGGTGATGCACGAGGGCTTCTGCAACTTCAACGCCGGCACGCTGGGCGCCTCGATGGTCGAGGGCCGGATCGTGGCCGGGGTGGTCGTCGGTGACGGCTCCGACATCGGCGGCGGCGCCTCGATCATGGGCACGCTGTCCGGCGGCGGGAAGGACCGGGTCAGCATCGGCGAGCGCAGCCTGATCGGTGCGAACGCCGGCGTCGGGATCTCGCTCGGCGACGACTGCGTGGTCGAGGCCGGCTGCTACATCACCGCAGCCTCGAAGCTCCTCCTGCCCGACGGCCGGGTGGTCAAGGCCCGCGAGCTGTCCGGTGTGGACGGACTGCTGTTCTGGCGCAACTCGGTCACCGGCGCGCTGGAGGCGAAGCCGCGTACCGGCACCGGCATCGAGCTCAACGCCGCGCTGCACGCCAACGACTGAAGACCGGTTCCGGCCCGCCGAGGCAGTGGCGGGCCGGAACCGGCGGTCTCTGGTGTCACTCCGGCGTCTTGACGCCCCCGGTCGCGGCCGGCGAGAAGCGTCCGTCCTGCACGGTGTTCACGATGATGTTGAAGAACGTGTTCGGTGCCAGGCCGGTGGCGTCGAAGTAGATCCGACCGGTGCCCGGGTTGGCCGTCACGGTGTAGTCCTTGCGCATCGCGGTGCCCGACGGCATGCAGCGCGGCGGCAGCCCCTCCCCGTCCCACACCTCCCAGCAGCTCTTGTCGTGGCCCCGGCTGATCCAGTTGACGCTGACGTGGTAGCGCTGCTCGTTCCAGGAGTTGTCGAGCCAGCTCATCCGGATCGTGCTGTCGGTGTAGTGCGTCGAGGCCGACAGGGTCAGGCCGGTCGGCGCGGGCGGCTCGACCTTGTAGGTGTGGCAGCCGAGCAGTCGGTCCGGCGCGACCGGCGTCGTCCAGTCGCGGTAGTTCTCGACGTAGGCGCAGAACTCGTGCGTGCCGTAGGTGCCGGGGATCGGGACCGTGGTCGAGAAGCCTACCCAGCCGCCCCGGCCGGCGTGGTACTGGTCGGCGTAGAACAGGCCGTAGTCGTAGTTGTACGCCCGGACCCGAACCCGTACCGGGCCGCCGTTGGCGTCCGACGCCCAGCCGGACACGCGCAGTTGCGCGCCGCCGAGGTACTGGTACGACTCCAGCGCCCCGACCGGACTCTTGTCCGATGGGGGCGGGGGTGGAGGTGGCGGGTCGCCGGGATCCTCGTTGCAGATGGGCGGCGGGTTCGGCCGGTCGCAGTAGGGCGCCGCGTTGGCCGGGACCGCGGGCAGGACGACGGCGGTGGCGGCGGCCAGCAGGCCCACGACGAAGGCACGGGTACGTCTCATCAGATCATTACGGCACCCGCCGTTGGGAATCAGGTGGCAATCGACTGGAACCCGACTGCCCCCGCCGTCCCCGGCCAGCGCCTCTAGCAGTGCGGTCAGGCTTCTCGGGCAGAGCTGGGCAAACTGGTGCACATCATGTAAATAACCCAGCATCCGCCGTAGGGCGTTCCCACTCCCGGGCATGATGGGCCTGCCCCCCTAACCACCAGGGAAGGCTGTCCGTGCCAGGTCACCGGTTGCTCGCCACCGCACTGCTGATGCTGGTGCTGCCGTTGGCCGCCTGCGGCACCGGTCGCCCCGCCACCGGCACGGCCGGCCCGACCCCCGGATACATCCTGGAGATCCCGCTGACCGCCGCGCCGGGAACCGCCTGGATGGGGGGTGAGCCTTTCACCCTGGCGTCGGAGATCACCGTCGCCACCGGCGAACCGGTGGTCGTCCTGCCCGGAACGGCGGGGGCGGGCCACACCACCGCCGTACGCTTCGCGGTCACCATCACCAACCGCCGGCCGGAACCGCTCGACGTGTCGGACGCGGTCGTACGCGCGAACGTCGGCGCGGCCCGCACCCCGGTGACCCTGGCCGACGGCGCCGGCCCGGGTTTCCGGGGCGTCGTCGAGCCGGGCCGGCAGCAGACGGTCGACCTGACGTTCAGTGTCCCGACCGGCGACCTGTCACTCATCGAGGTCCGGGTGACCCCGGCGGCCCGGATGGGGACCGCGCTCTTCCAGGGTTCGGTCGACTGACCGTCCCGACGGACTGTCAGCCAGCCGACAGCGACCCGACCATCACCATCTTGAGATTCGTCCGGTTGAGCCCGAAAAGAGACTACCGGCGGCTGCCGGCGACCGTCGCGCCGCGCCGACTCCCCCCACGCGCCCACCGCCCGGCGCCGCACCCATCCGGAGGATCCACCGTGATCAGACTGTCCAAGCGCGGTGCCATCGTCATGCTCGCCTCGGTCGTCACCCTCGGCGTGGCCAGCGTCGCCTGGGCCGCGTGGTCGGTCACCGGCTCGGGTACGGCCACCGCCCGGGCCCAGTCCGTGCAGGCGCTGACCGCCACCGCCGAGCCGGTCACCCAGCTCTACCCGGGCGCGGTCGCCGACGTACGGCTTCGGGTCACCAACCCCAACCGGTTCAAGGTCGCGGTGACCAGCCTGGCCCTCGGGCAACTCACCACCGACAAGCCGGGCTGCACCGCCGACAACAGCGGCATCCTGCTCAAGCCGCAGACCCGGCCGGTGCTGGTCGACGCCCAGGCCCGACCGCAGGACGTCGTGCTGCCCGGCGCGATCCGGATGACCAACGAGTCCGCCGCCGCCTGCGCCGGCGCCACCTTCACCCTCGGCTTCACCTTCGCCGGCGTCAGCGCCGCCGAATGAGGCGCCTGCTCACCGCGTCGCCCGCCGTGGTGGCGATCGGAACCGGGGTGGCCGTGCTCGCCGGTGGCGCGACCGCCCTGGCCGCCTGGGTCGTGACCAGCGAACCGACCACGATGTCGACCACGGCGGTGACGCTGTCCCCCGGCAACCGGCCGGAGGTCGGCGCGGCCGGCGGCACGGTCACCGTGCGGTGGGCACCCAGCCAGATCGTCGCCGGGCACGACGTGTCGGGCTACCGGATCACCCGGTACGACCGCGCCGGTGGGGCGCAGCCCGCCCGGGGCGTGTGCGAGGAGATCGTGACCGGCTCGAACTGCACCGACGCCGCCGTACCACCGGGCACCTGGACCTACACGGTGCGGCCGGTGCAGGCCAACTGGACCGGCCCGGAGAGCGAACGCAGCCACCCGGTCACCATCACCGTCCCCGACCCGGCCGCCGGTGCGTCGCCCGCACCGGTCCCGCCGCCGTCCGGGCCGCCGCCACCGCCTTCGGCCCGCTACGGCACGGTACGCGTCGACGGGCGTGACGTGCCGGCGACCGGTCCGAACGCCCCGTCGTGGACCGTGGAGTGGCCGGCCAACCCGGACGCGGCGACCACCCTGGTGGTGGTCTATCCCGGCCCGCCCGAGCCCGGCTCGGTCTTCGCCGGCTGGGACGGCCGGCCCCGGCCGGTCACCGTCGACACCGACCCGGCCGGCCCCACCCTGACCGTGTACGCCGCCGGCCGCGCCGACCCGCGTACCCCGGCGCTGGGGCCGTTCGCCGTCGGCGCCGCCGGGCGATCCACCACACCGGGCAGCTCCGCCGGCACCGTCGAACTCTCCGGCGACCGGTATCTGGTCACTTTCGGCGGCCCGGCGGCCACCGCCCGGCCGACCCCGCCGGCCCCGACCGGCGGCGCCACGCCGACCGCCCGGGCCACGCCGACCGCCCGGGCCACGCCGACCGTGCCGGCCCGGCCCCCGGCACCGGTCCCGGACCTGCCGGCCACCCCGGTGCCGACCGGGACGGGCGGCCCCGACGACCGGCCCACGGAGGCGGCACCGGTGCCGTCGGACCGCCCGGCGGAGTCCGCCCCACGGTCACCCTGAACGGTCGGGCAGCGTCGAGCGGGCCGGCGGTACGACCGCGGTCGGGCCGCTCAGCAGCGCCGTCGCCGCCGCCGCGGCCAGCGGCCGGGAGAAGAGATACCCCTGTCCGTACGGGCAGCCCAGATCGCCGAGCAGGTCGCGTTCGACCCGCGACTCGACGCCCTCGGCGATGACCTCGAGCCCGAGCGTGCCGGCGAGCCCGACGATCGCCTCCACCAGGGCCCGCTGCCGGGGCGAGCCGGAGATGGTCGAGGTGAAGGACCGGTCGATCTTCAGCACGTCGACCGGCATCCGCTGGAGATAACTCAGCGACGAGAACCCGGTGCCGAAGTCGTCGATGGCGACCCGTACGCCGATCCGCCGCAGGGCGGCCAGCTCGGCCCAGGCCCGGTCGTCGTCGCGCAGCAGCGACGACTCGGTGATCTCCAACATCACGCCGGACGGGTCGACCCCGGCGGCGGTGAGCGCCGCGCTCACCTTGTCGACGAAGGCCGGCGCCCGCAGTTGGTGCGCCGAGACGTTGACGCTGACGTACGGCGTGGCACGCCCGGCACGGACCTGCCGCCACCCGGCCACCGTCCGGACCGCCTCGTGCAGCACCCAGTCGCCGATCGCCTCGATGAGTCCGGTCTCCTCGGCGATGGCGATGAACTCCGCGGGCGGTACGAAGCCCAGCGTGGGATGCCGCCACCGGACCAGTGCCTCGAAGCCGAGGATCGCACCGCTGCCCATCACCACGATCGGCTGGTAGTCGAGGGTGAACGTACGCTCGCTGACCGCCCGGGCGAGCGCGGCCCGCAGTTCGAGCCGTTCGACGATCGCGGTGTGCACGGAGGCCTCGTACCGGCGCCACCGGCGCTTGCCGTCGCCCTTGGCCACGAAGAGCGCGAGGTCGGCGTGCCGGAGCAGTTCGCCGGCGTCGGCGGCGTCGGCGGTGGTCGCGATGCCGATGCTCACCGAGCCCCGGACCTCCGCGCCATCGATGGTGAACGGTTCGGCGAGCGCCGCGATCACCTGCTCCGCGACCAGTTCCGCCTCGGCCGGGCTGCCCAGGTCGTCGACGAGGGCGGCGAACTCGTCGCCGCCGTTGCGGGCCACCGTGCCGAGCCCGCCGACCGCCGTGGTCAACCGCCGGGCGACGGCGATCAGCAGCTCGTCGCCGGCGGTGTGGCCGAGGGTCTCGTTGACGGCGGTGAGATCGTCGAAGTCGATGATCAGGGCGGCGACGATCCGCCCGGTCTCGCTGGCCCGCCCCACCGCCTCGCTGACCCGGTCGTGGAAGAGCGTGCGGTTGGCCAGCCCGGTCAGGGCGTCGTGGCGGGTGCCGTGGGTCAGCTCGTGTTCGAGCCGGCGCCGGTCGGTGACGTCGCGCAGGGTGATGACCAGTCCCCGTACGGTCCGGTCCCGGCGCAGGTCGCGATAGCTCGCCTCGACCTGGACCGGGGTGTCGTCCGGCCGGACCAGCCGCCAGTCGGCCCACTGCCCCGGCCGCCCGCCGGACGCCCGCGCCTGGGCCAGCAGTTCGGTGACCGGCACCCCGGTCTCCGCCGCGACGATCTCGCCGAGCGGGGTGCCGGGCGCCGGTTCGACCCCGAGGACGGTGGCGACCGCCGGGCTGGCGTAGCGCAGCCGGTGGTCGTCGTCGACGATCAGGATGACATCGGTCGTGGTCTGCACGATGGTCCGGAAGTACGCCTCGCTGTTGCGCCGGTTGATCTCCTCGCTGAGGCTGATCCGTTGCAGCGCCAGGGCGGCCTGGGCGGCCAGTGCCTCCAGCGCGTCGCGCAGGGTGACCAGCACCTCGGCCTCGGCGGCGACCAGCAGGGCACCGACCCGGGGAATCCCGGCGGCGCCCTCGTCGAGGACCATCGGGCACAGCAGCGTCTGCTCGTAGGCGCGCAACTGGTTGGCCAGGCCCGGGTGCAGGGTGCCGGTACGCAGCATCCGGGTGCGGCGCAGCGCCGCCGCCCCGGACATCGGGTAGGGCTGCGGCGCCCCGTGCCCCCACACGCTGAACGCGGCGGCGGGCACCCCGTCGGAGCGGTTGACGGAGAAGACCATGCGGTGCGTGGCGCCGCGCGGCATCAGGCGGGCGACCGTCGTCCGGACCGCCTCGGCCACCTCGTCGGCGCCGGCGGCGGACACCAGGGCGGCACCGGCGACCCGCAGCCCCCGCTCCCGGCCGACGGCGCTGCGGTGTGCGTCGGCGACGTCGGCGAAGCGGCTGAGTACGAGCACGAACATCACCCCGGACACGACCGAGATGACGACGTCGTCGTGCGGCTGCCCGGCCAGCGCCCGCAGAAGCAGCACCGCCGGCCCGACCAGCGCGAGCGTTCCGAGCAGGACGAGCCAGAGCCGACTGATCTGCGCGGCCCGGGGTTGGGCCGGCTCGGTGAGCGCGGTCATCGACGGGTGCAACGCGGCCGCGCTCCACGCGGTGTAGAAGACCAGCCAGCCGATCTCACCCGGGTTGCCGTCCGGCCAGCCGCCGTCCCGCAACGCGAGCACGTAGAGCACATCGGACACCAGCAGCCCGGTGGCCCCGATCAGCAGCAGCCGCACCGCCGTGTTGCGCCGGGCGATGAACGCCAGCCGGACCGTGGTGGCGAAGACCAGCAGGGCGCCGAAGATGTACGCCGCGGCCGCCGACCGGTCGACGGCCCGCGTCCCGCCGTTGAACAGCGGGCCGATCACGAACACCCAGCCGAGGAAGATCGCGGCGGTGGTGAAGATCAGCAGGTCGAGGAAGCGGGCCCGGTCGCGCATCGTCGAACTGATCCGGGTCAGGCCGAGCAGCCCGGTGGCCAGCAGCGGAAACATCGCCAGGTAGAAGATGTCGGCGAGCAGCGACGCCGAGCCCCGCGAGTCGGCGGTGAGGCTGTAGCTCATGTCGCCGGCGGCGAAGACGGCCAGCCCGGCCCCGATCAGATACCAGGCGTAGCGCCGGCGCGGCCGGTGCCGGCGCACCCCGAGCAGGACCGCGGCGAGGCTGGCCAGCCCGACCAGTGCCCAGGCGACCGGACGCAGCGGGGGTACGGCGAACACGGCGACGCCGAGCACCGCCATGACCGAGCAATAGCCGACGACGGCCTTCCGCGTGGACACGCGCCTCCCCTGCCGGCACCGGAATCGTCACAGTGGACACGGCGTGGACGCGTCCGTCGCTTTGGTTTACCAGCCCGGCCCACGCTCCGCCATCACCCCGCCGGACACTGATTGTGACCGATATCTGGCAGATCACCGATCCACGGAGGACTCCGGCCTGAGCACCAGGTCGGCCCGGCCGGCGGTGGCGGCGATCCGTTCCGCGTTCACCTGGTCGGACCCGTACGCGCGGGCGGTGGCTTCGGCGAGGTCACGGCCGTACCGCACGTGCCGCTCGGTCAGCCGGCGCAGCCGTACGTCCTCGCCGGGATCGAGGAACCACACCTCGTCGAGCAGCGGCCGTACGCCGTCCCACGGGTGCTCGGGCACGAGCAGGTAGTTGCCCTCGGTGACGACCAACCGTACCGACGGCGGCACCGGGACGGCCCCGGCGACGGGCTCCTCGATCTCGCGGCGGAACTCCGGCGCGTAGACCGTGGCGTCGTCGGGAAACCGCAGCCGGCGTAGCAGGGCGACATAACCCGCGCCGTCGAAGGTGTCGATCGCGCCCTTGCGGGCCTGCCGGCCGAGCCGGTGCAGTTCGGTCCCGGCGAGGTGGAAGCCGTCCATCGGCACCAGGGCGGCCATGTCTCCCAGGGCGGCGACGATCCCGGCGGCCAGGGTGGACTTGCCGGCGCCGGGCGCACCGGCGATGCCGAGCAGCTGGCGTGGGCCCGCGTCGGCGAGGGCACGGGCGCGGGCGATCAGGCTGGGATCGGTCACCGGCCGACTATCCCACCCGGTCACCGCCGTCGGCGCGGGCCGCCGCGCCGGTCAGTCGGCCAGCACCGTCGGTTCGCTGATCGAGAACCGGGCCTCGACACTGGCCTGCACCGTCTGCACCTGCGGGTCGAGGTCGAGTTCGGGTGACCCCTTCCCCATCGCGTCGAGGTGGAACGCGGCCCGGGTCATCATCGGCTGGTTGGTCATGCCGGTGTCGGCGAGCTCGAGCAGGGCGGTGACCCGGGCACCGAGCGCCCCGGCGTACTCCCGCGCCCGGGCGAGCGCCTCGTCGATCGCCGCCCGGCGGGCGTCACGGTAGGCCGGGCTGGTCGGGCGCAGCTCCCACCAGGGGCCGGCGACACTGGTCTGCTCCTGGTCGGCGAGACGCAACATCAGTTCGCCGAGGACGGTGAAGTCGGTGACGGTCACGGTGGTGGTGACCGAGCCCTGGTAGGCGACCACCCGCTCGCCGGAGCGCTTCAGCTCCGGGCGCACCTGCAGGGTGCCGGTCTCCCGGCGTTCGATCGCGTCGCCGTAGCCGTCGATCAGGGCGCGGACCGCGGCGGCCCGCTCGCCGAGCCGGGTCAGGGTCGCCTGCCGGTCACGGTCCCGGGCCGCCACCGTCACCGCGAACCGGGCCACCTCCGGTGGGACCTCCCGGGTCGCCTCGCCGCGTACCGCCAGAACCGGACCATCGACCATGACCTCAGCCTAGCCACCCGGGGCGGCGGGCGCCGGGAAGGTCAGCGGGCGAGCCGCTCGACCGCCGCGGCGACCCGCTCGTCGGTGGCGGTCAGCGCGACCCGGACGTGCCGCTCCCCCGCCGGGCCGTAGAACGCGCCCGGCGCGGCCAGGATGCCCCGCTCGGCCAGCCAGGTGACCGTCGCCCAGCACTCCTCACCCCGGGTCGCCCACAGGTAGAGCCCGGCCTCGGAATACGACAGCTCGAACCCGGCACCGGTGAGCGCGGCCCGCAGCAGTTCGCGCCGGGCGGCGTAGCGCCCGCGCTGCTCCTGGACGTGCGTCTCGTCGTCGAGCGCGGCGATCATGGCCGCCTGCACCGGTGCCGGCATGATCATTCCGGCGTGCTTGCGTACGGCCAGCAGCTCGGCGACCAGGGCCGGGTCACCGCCCAGGAAGCCGGCCCGGTAGCCGGCCAGGTTGGAGCGCTTGGACAGCGAGTGGACGGCCAGGAGCCCGTCGTACGAGCCGTCGCAGACCCGCGGATCGAGGATCGAGACCGGCTCGTCCGCCCAGCCCAGCGACAGGTAGCACTCGTCGCTGGCGACGACCGCGCCGCGCTCCCGCGCCCAGTCGACGACCTTGCGCAGATGGGCCGTGGGCAGCACCCGGCCGGTCGGGTTGGACGGCGAGTTGACCCAGACGAGGCGCACCCGCGGGGTCGGGCCGAGCGCGGTCAGCGAGTCGGTACGCACCACGGTCGCCCCGGCCAGCCGCGCCCCGACCTCGTACGTCGGGTAGCCGACCTGCGGCAGGACGACGACGTCACCGGCGCGTACGCCGAGCAGGGTGGGCAGCCACGCGACCAGTTCCTTGGACCCGATCAGCGGCAGCACACCCAGCCCGTCGGCGGAGGCACCACAGGACCGGCCGAGCCATCGGGTGATCGCCGCCCGCAGTGCCGGCGTGCCGGCGGTGAGCGGATAGCCCGGCGCGTCCGAGGCCGCGTCGAGGGCAGCCCGGATCAGCGCCGGAACCGGGTCGACGGGCGTGCCGATCGACAGGTCGACGATGCCGTCCGGGTGCCCGGCGGCGAGCCGCTTGGCCGGCTCGAGCAGATCCCACGGGAAGTCGGGCAGCCCCGCCGAGACGGCGGTGACCGGTGGCCCCGCCGCCGGTGTGTCGGCCGGCACGCCGCTCAGTGGCCCTCGCCGCGAGGCGGCTGCGCCGCGACGAACGTCGCGTCCTTCTCCACCTTGCCGACCTTCGACGCACCACCGGGCGAGCCGAGGTCCTCGAAGAACTCGTAGTTGGCGGTGGTGTAGTCCTTCCAGTTCTCCGGGACGTCGTCCTCGTAGAAGATCGCCTCGACCGGGCAGACCGGCTCGCACGCCCCGCAGTCGACACACTCGTCGGGGTGGATGTAGAGCATCCGGTTGCCCTCGTAGATGCAGTCGACCGGGCACTCCTCGATGCACGCCTTGTCGAGCACATCCACGCACGGCTCGGCGATGATGTACGTCACGGGTCATCTCCTCCGCAAGCTACGCCGCGATCATCCGCGGCGGTAAGAGCCTAGTATCTCGCCGGGGAGGGGGTCGATCGTGCTCAGGCAGCAGGATGTGGGACATCGGGTCGTGGTCCGGCGAATTGTCGGGGTCCGAAACGATAGAGCCCTGTATTCCGACGCGCTCGGCGAACTCGTCGACCTCACCGAGACGCATCTCACCATCGCCACCTCCACTGGCCCGCTGAGCGTACCGCTGACCGAGGTGCACCGGGCCAAGCGCGTACCCGCCTCGCGGCGCCCGACCGCCGCGGACGTCGTGGCCCTCGAACTCGCGGCCAACGAGGCGTGGCCGGCACCGGACCAGGACCGGCTCGGCGACTGGCTGCTGCGCAGCGCGCAGGGCTGGACCGGGCGGGGCAACTCGGCGCTGCCGGTCGGCGACCCCGACCGGCCCCTGGACGCGGCCGTCGACGCCGTCCAGGACTGGTACGCCACCCGTGGCCAGCCCGCGATGATCAACGTGCCGCTCCCGCTGGCCGGGCCGGTCGGCGTGGCGCTCGACGAGCGGGGCTGGGACGCGCGGCCGTTGACGCTGGTCCGCACCACCGGCCTGACCGACCTGCTGGCGGTCCTGCCGCCCCGCGACGACCTGCCGGAAGCACGGCTGGAGCCGGCACCGTCCGCGGACTGGCTGGCCGTCGCCGCCGGCCGCAAGGGTGGTCTGCCGGACGCCGCGCACCACCTGCTGACCGCTGTCGACCGGGTCTGTTTCGTCCACCTGCACGACGACGGCGAACTGGTCGGCACCGCCCGCGGCACGATCACCGGCGGCGGACGCTGGCTGGGCATCGGGCTGGTCGAGGTGGTCCCCACCGCCCGCCGGCGCGGCCTGGCCGCACACATGATCGGGGCGCTCGCCCGGTGGGCGGCCGGGGGTGGGGCGACCGACGCCTTCCTCCAGGTCGAGGAGCGCAACACGCCGGCGGTCACGCTCTACGGACGGCTCGGCTTCACCACCCACCACACGTATCTGACCCGCGTCGCACCGTGACGGCCGGCGCGGATCAGCGCCCGCGTCGCGCCGTGACGACCGGCGCGGATCAGCGCCGGACGACCCGCCGGGGCTTGGCCAGCTTGGCCTCGCTGTACTGCTGCAGCGACCGGGAGCGGTAGTCACGACCGAGCGCGATCAGCACGAGGTAGCCGACCACGGTGCCACCGAAGGTGAACGCGGCGTAGAGCCAGATCTGCGAGAAGAACGAGCCGGCCCCGTTGGCGAACGGGTACGAGCCGCTGACGAACGGACCCACGAAGACCGTCAGGAGCATGGCGACGAGCACCGCGCCGGCCACGTCGGCGGCCCACCTCGACAGCGGGTGCTGCTGCCCCCAGAGGAACGCGAGCACCGCCAGGATCACCGCGATGACGGCGAACATGCCGAGCGAGACCCGGTCCTCGACCTCGGGATTGGCGTCGAACCCGAACCGGGTGACCAACCGGGCGACGACGTTCACCAGGAACAGCGCCCCTGCGAGCACCCCGATCGGCACCCAACGGTCCTTCATTGCACACCCTCCCGACATCCAGGTGAACTTCCCGCTAGAACTCTTACCGTTCCCGTGGATGATCCGCCAGGTGGTACGGATAACCGCTTGGACACCATTGGTGGCCGGCGGCGGGTGGCGCGGTCAGCGCGCCGGCGACAGGATCAACCGGAAGCCCATGATGGCAAACGCCATCGAGCCGGTGACGATGGTCGCCAGCCCCACCCAGTTGTCGCCGGTCAGCAGCAGGTCGCCCTCGTCGGTGCGGCCGGCCGCCACGACCATGATCGCGAACCAGGTGAGGGCCGGCAGGGCGACCGCCCACCGCTTGCCGACCGCGCGGTAGGCGAACCAGCTCAGGGCCAGGTTGCCGACGAGTGCGATCAGCGCGGACACCCCGATCAGGTGACCACCGACGCGCACGGTCGCGAAGAGCAGTTCGAGCACGGCGGTCAGCAGGGCCGCCACCACGGCGAGGACGCCACCCACCACCCGCAGGGCGAGGTCGACGGCCGCGGCGTACGCCGGGGGCTTTCTCGGTTCGGGCGGCTGAGCCCCGGACGGCGCCTCGGGTGTCATCAGCGGTGCCGGGCCGGGGCCGGTCACCGTGCCCCGGCGCGCAGTGGCGCGCCGGCCTCGGCCGGGGGCGGTGTGCTGCCGGCCTGGGTCGGCGGGGTGACGTCGGCGGGATCCGGCAGCCCGGCGAACAGGTCGCTCTCCCAGCCGTGCGGCCCGCTGCCCGGCCCCTTCTCGCCAACCGCGAGCGTGTAGTACTCCACGCCCATGAACTCGCTGCCGAAGTTGCCGGCGATCGAGTAGAGCCAGGAGGTGTCCGGGATCTGGGTCGCGTGGGCCCGCATCGCCGCCTCCTTCGCGGCGTGCCAGTCGGTGCCGTCGATCCGGGCCGCGATCTGCTCGTCGGGGGTGCCGAACGGAAAGCCGTCGACGTCGTCGATGCCGGCGAACGGGTTGTCGGTCGACGCTCCGAACGCGGCCAGGCCGGCCTCGAGCACGCTGCGCGGCATCGCCGTCCAGTAGATCTTGGCCGGGCCGAAGCCCTCGACCGTCGCGATCTCGGCCGCCCGCACCGCCACCCGGTGTGCCTGGATGTGGTCGGGGTGGCCGTAGAAGCCGTTGGGGTCGTAGGTGACCAGCACCTGCGGGCGGGTCTCCCGCATGATCTCGACCAGGTGCCCGGCGGCCTCGTCGAGATCGGCCTGCCAGAACGCGCGCGGGTTGTCGTTGGTGGGCAGCCCCATCATCCCGGAGTCGCGGTAGCGCCCGGCGCCGCCGAGGAACCGGTGGTCGGCGACCCCCAGGGCCCGGCACGCCGCGTCCAGTTCGGCGATCCGGTAGCCGCCGAGCTGGTCGGCCTCGGCGGCGGCGAGGCCGGCCAGTGCCGGCACGTGGATCTCGCCTTCTTCACCGAGCGTGCAGGTCACCAGGGTCACCTGGGCGCCACCCGCCGCATAGAGGGCCATCGTCGCCCCGGTCCCGATCGCCTCGTCGTCGGGGTGGGCGTGGACCAGCATCAGTCGTCGTGCCACCCGCGTCACTCTACGCGCCGTCCAGCGCCGGCCCGCCGGTGCGGCCGTACGTCGACCCGCGCGTCGACTGCCGCGACCGGCCCCACGGGCAAACGCACGGGCCTACGATCCGGGTGTGGACTTTCCCGAGCTGGCGGCGCAGACCAGGCGGTTCACCAGCGGTGCGCCGCGGGCGGTGACCGTCGCCGGGGACGGCGCCCGGGTGCTCTTCCTGCGGTCCACCGGGCCGCGGGACCCGGCCGACGCCCTCTGGCGGCTCGACGTGGTGACGGCGACCGAGCACCTGGTCGCGGCCCCGGGTGTGCTGCTCGACGACGCGGCGACCGTCGAGGGCATCGCCGGCTACGCGACCGACCCGGCGGCGCGGGTCGCCGCGTTCGCGCTCGCCGGCCGCCTCTTCCGCGCCGACCTGGTCGACGGCGGGGTGGTCGAGGTCCCGGCACCGGGGCCGGTGGCCGATCCCCGGCCCGACCCGACCGGCACCCGCATCGCCTACGTCACCGACGGCACGCTGCGGGTCGTCGGGCCGGACGGCGACGACACGCTGCTCGCCGGTGAGGACAACGGGACACGCTGGGGGGTGGCCGAGCAGGTCGCGGCGGCGGACTTCGGCCGCGACCGCGGCTACTGGTGGGCGCCGGACGGCCGGTCGATCCTCGCCGCCCGCGTCGACGACTCGCGCCTGGCCCGCTGGCACCGGCACGACCCGGCCCACCCCGACGAGCCGCCGCGGACCTACGTCCATCCGCAGGCCGGTGGCCCGAACGCCCAGGTCAGCCTGCACCTGCTCGACCTGGACGGCGGGTGGGTCGACGTGCACTGGGACCGGGAGACCTACCCCTACCTGGTCTCGGTGCACTGGGTCGAGGGCGGGCCGCTGATCACCGTGCTGCGCCGGTTGCAGCAGCACGGGCTGGTGCTGGCCGTGGATCCCCGCACCGGCGAGACGCAGGTGCACGCCGAACTCGCCGACCCGCGCTGGGTCGAGCCGGTCGCCGGCACCCCGGTGCACCTGCCCGACGGTCGGGTGCTGGTCGGCGGCGAGCTGGCCCACGACGGCTACGACGCGCGGTGCCTTTTCGCCGACGGCACCCTGCTGACCCCGCCGTCCCTCTACGTACGGCGGGTCGTCGGGCGGCTGTCCGGCGGCGGCGGGGCACCCGACCTGCTGGTCGAGGCGAGCGACGGCGAACCGAGCCAGCAGCACCTCTTCCGGGTGCGTACGACGGTCGGCGCGGGCGGGATCGAGATCCGCCGGCTGACCCCGGAGCCGGGCTGGCACGTCGGGGCGGTCGGCGGCACGACGGTGGTGGTCGGGGCAGGGTCGCTGGACCGGGCGGGCACCCGCTGGACGGTGTGGCACGACGACGTCGAGGTGACCGAGATCAGGTCGCTCGCCGCGTCCGCGCCGTCCGCGCCGCGGCCGGTCCTGGAACGGGTCACCGACCGGCGGCTGCCGGCGGCGGTGCTCTATCCGCGCAGCCACGTCGCCGGGCGGCGGCTGCCGGTGCTGGTCGACGTCAACGGCGCTCCGGGCCGGCAGGAGGTGCGGGCCGAGCGGTCGGCCTGGCTGGAGCGGCAGTGGTGGGCCGACGCCGGGTTCGCGGTGGTCACCGTCGACAACCGGGGTACGCCCGGCGTGGCTCCGTCGTTCGAGAAGGCGGTGCACCGGCGGCTGGCGGACGTGATGCTCACCGACCAGGTCGAGGGGCTGACCACGCTGGCCGGCAAGCATCCCGACCTGGACCTGGCGCGGGTGGCGATCCGCGGCTTCTCGTTCGGCGGCTGGCTCGCCGGTCTGGCGCTGCTCCGCCGGCCGGACCTCTTCCGGTGCGGCATCGCCGGGACGCCGGTGACCGACTGGACCCTTCACGACACCGCCTACAGCGAGCGCTACCTGGGGCTGCCGGCCGACGCGACCGAGGTCTACGCCCACCACAGCCTGGTCGAGCTGGCCCAGGAACCGGTGGTGGTGCCCGACGACGCCCGCCCGCTGTTGCTGATCCACGGCCTCGCCGACCGGCACGTGGTGCCGGCGCACACGCTGCGCCTGTCGGCGGCGCTCCTGTCGACCGGGCGGCCGCACTCGGTGCTCCCGCTGCCGGCGACCGGGTCCGCCGCCGCGGACGGCACGACCGGCCGCCTGCTGCGGCTGGAACTGGACTTCGTCCGCCGGTCGCTGTGAGCGCGCGCCGGGGCGCCGCCCGTTCGGGCGGCGCCCCGGTCCGGCTACTTCGCGTACGCGTTGTAGAGGATGTGGGTTCCGATGTTGTCGGAGAGGAAGACCCCGCCGACCTTCGAGCCGTAGACGCCGGTGAACTTGCTCTGGAAGAGCGGCACGACCGGCACGTACTTATCCATGATCAGCTGGTCGATCTCGGCCCAGCGCGGACCGGCCTCACCGGCCGGCAGCGCCGCCGCCTCGTCGATCTTGGTGTTGACCTCGTCGGAGTTGAAGTACGACACGTTCGAGTTGCCCTGCGGGCCGAGCCCTCGACCGTCCCACAGCACCGGGATCGTCGACGCGGCGCTCGGCCAGTCGGCGGCCCAGTTGGAGATGTAGATGTCGTACTCGTTGCCCCGGGTCCGGGCGATCGGGTTGTGCTGCGGCGTCTCGACGGTCTTGACGGTGACCTTGAAGCCGGCCTTCTCCAGGCTCTCCTTGACCACCGGGTGGGTGCTCTGGCCGAAGGCGCTGGACCGGGCCATCATCACCAGTTCCGGCTGCTTGCCGGCGAGCAGTTCCTTCGCCTTCTCCGGGTTGCCGTTCGGGCCGCCGTCGTACGGGTTCGGGTAGTCCGTCCAGCCGATCGTGGTGTCGGCCAGCAGCGTGTGCGTCACCTTGCCACCGGCGTCGCCACCCTGGGTCAGCACGATGCCCTGCTTGTCGATGGCGTACGCGATGGCCTTGCGGACGTTGATGTCGGTGATCCGCTCGTTGTTGATGCTCAGGTAGTAGACGAACGGCTGCGACGTGGAGATCGTGCGCTCCTTGAGCGCCGCGTTGTTCAGCACCTGGTTGACCAGGGCCTGCGGGGCGCCGTTGCTGCTGATCGAGTAGGCGTCGTCACCGGCGTCGGCGATGATCCGCTCGGTCTGCGCGGTGTTGTCCGGGCCGATCTCCCAGACGTAGCTGTCCGGGTAGTCGTGCCGCAGCGGGTCGGTGGCGGCGTCCCAGTGCTCGTTGCGCTCCAGCACCAGGCGGGTGTCCTTGATGTACTCCTTGATCTTGTACGGCCCGGACGAGAAGATCCGCCGGTCGTACTCGGTCTTGGTGTCCTTGGCCGGCGGCACCGGCGCGGTGGTCGGGAGCGACACCGCGAACGGCAGGTCGCAGTGCGGCTGGTTGAAGGTGAAGACCAGGGTGTGGTCGTCGCGGACCTCGAGACCCGGGACGTCGGCACTGCCGGAGGTGTACGGACCCTTGTAGGTCTCGTTGTAGGCCGGGCTGTCGGCCAGCCACTCCTGGATGTAGGTGGCGCCGCCGTCGATGGTCTCCTCGAAGGAGCGGGCGATGCCGTACGCGACGTCGGCGGCCTTGACCTCGGTGCCGTCCTCGTACTTGATGCCCTTCTTGAGCTTGTACTCCCAGACCTTGCAGTCCTTGTTGACGTCGGTGCCGGGCGTCTCGGCCAGGTCGCCGATCAGGGTGAGCTTGCCCTCGCCGTCCTCGCGGAACTGGGTCAGCGTCCGCACGATCATGTGCTGCGCCGCCATCGCGTTGACGGTGTAGGTCCGCTGCGGGTCGAGGTGTTCGAAGTCGCTCTGCTGGATCACCCGGATGGTGCCGCCCCGCTTGGCGCCAGGCACCTCGGGCGCCGGGCCCTGCGACTCCTTCGGATCGGTGGCGATGGCGCTGGTCTTCTGCTGGACCTTCTCGTCCTCGGTACCGGACTCGCCGGTGTTCTCCGAGCACGCGGCCAACGCCGACGCCAGGACCAGGGCCACGCCCGTCGCGGCAACCGCACGTCTTGGTCGCATCAGTCGTCCCTCCCGATACTGGAAGACGAAGAAATCCTCCGCCTAGATGATGATGAATGGATATTTCTTTCGGATAACGCGTGGACAACGAGTCCGATCGATGATCGGAACGTCGCCGGCGCGGCCGGTCAGCCCAGTCGCACCCTCGGATCGATCACCGCGTAGAGGGCGTCGACGACGACGTTGGCGACGACGATGAAGACCGCGGCCAGCAGCACGGTGGCCATCACGACCGGCATGTCGAGGTTGATCGCGGCGTTCAGCGACGCCTTGCCCAGCCCGGTGAACCCGAAGATCGTCTCGGTGATCACCGTGCCGCCCAGATAGGTGCCGAGGTCGAGGCCGGCGATCGTGACGATCGGCGTGATCGCCGCCCGCAGCGCGTGCCGCACGTGCACCCGGCCCTTGGACAGGCCCTTCGCCCGGGCCGTACGGACGAAGTCCTCCGACAGCGTCTCCACCATCTGCGCCCGCGACAGCCGGGCGTACGACGCGGAGTTGAGGAAGCCCAGCGCGAGCCAGGGCAGGATCATCGCGCTCGCCCAGGCCAACGGGTTGTCGGTGATCGGCACATAGGTCGGGTAGCCGAGCAGGCCGGACTCGTAGACGAACACGATCAGCAGCAGCGGACCGAAGAGCAGGATCGGCATCGAGGCACCGACCAGCGAGACGCCGACCGCGCCCCGGTCGAACACCGTCCCCCGGCGCAGCGCGGACACCATGCCGACGGTGATGCCGATGAGCAGCCACACCACGGCCGCGCCCGAGACGATGCTCAGCGTCACCGGCAGGGTCCGGCCGACGATCTCCGAGACCGGCTCGTCGTTGCGGAACGAGAAGCCGAGACAGGGCGCCGGGCACTCCCGGGCCGCGTCGCCCTCGCCGAACGTACGCCCGACGAAGATTCCCTTCATGAACTCGCCGTACTGCTGCGGCACCGGGGCGTCCAGCCCCATCCGGGACTCGATCATGGCAAGCCGGTCCGGGCTGCACACCTTCTGGTTGCCGCACATCAACTCGGCCGGGTTGTTCGGTACGGCGAAGAACAGCCCGAACGTCAGCACGCTCACCGCGAGCAGGGTGCTGACCGCGAGCAGCAGCTTCTTGATGACGAACCGCAGCACGCCGCCCCCTACCGGTCCGACTTCGGGTCGAGCGCGTCACGCAGCGCGTCGCCGAAAAGGTTGAAGGAGAGCACCAGCAGGAAGAGGGTGGTGCCGCCGACCAGGGTGAAGGTCGGCACCTCGCGGACGAACCGAACGCTCTCGCTGATCAGCCGGCCGAGGTCGGGCGTCGGCTCGAGAATGCCGATGCCGAGGAACGACAGGGCCGCCTCGGCGGTGATCAGCGCCGGCACGTTGAGCGAGAACGTGACCAGGATCGGCGCCCACAGGTTGGGCAGCAACTGGCGGAACATGATGTGCCCGAGACCCGCCCCGGACGCCCGCGCCGCCTCGACGAAGTCCCGTTCCCGCAGCGACAGCACCTGACCGCGGACCAACCGCGCGGTGTAGGTCCAGTTGAACATCACGAAGATCATGATCAGCAGTACGGGCCGGAACCAGGTCGGCTCGGCGTCACGCACCCCGTAGAACTGGTTCACCGCCACCGGGATGAACGCGAAGCAGAAGATGTAGAACGGGAACGCCATCGTCAGGTCGACGAACCAGGTGACGACCGCGTCGAACCGGCCGCCGACGTAGCCGGCGAAGATGCCGATCAGGATGCCGAACGCGATGGTCAGCACCGCCGCGGTGAACGCCACCATCAGCGAGGTACGCAGCCCGTAGACGAGCTGGATGAAGACGTCACGGCCGATGTTCGGCTGGATGCCCAGCCAGTGGTCGGCGTCCACACCGGCGTAGCCGAGCGGGAAGCCGTTGCGGTCCAGCCGCGCCGGGAAGCGGTCGAGCGGCCCCTTGCCGTAGAGCCGCTCGATCAGCGGCGCGGCCACCGCCACCAGGACGAAGAACACCAGCATCCCGCCGCTGACCATGGCGACCTTGTCGCGGCGCAGCCGCCGCCAGGCGAGCTGGCCGGGCGACCGGCCGACGATGTCGACCCGATCCGCCGCCTTTCCTACCGGGACATCCGGCGGCGGGCTCTCGTCCGGCTCCGCCGCGGCCTTGACAAGGCCGACCGGCTGCTCGCTCATGCCGCCTCCCCTCGTCGGCTCCCCCGTCCCCCCGGACGCGGGCGGCATCGACGACGACCGCGAAAGGAACCTGCAATGAGCCTCTGCCCGTGAAAATAATCTACGAGGGTCGGCGGGGCCACCCCGCCCGGCGTAACGACTGTGCATCAGGCATGGGCGCAGGTCAATAACCGGACGCGAGCCGACGGGTCACCCCGTCTTCACCCTCCCCACCCCCGTTGCGCGGGGTGTCCTACGTGGAGCACGCGGTCGTGCGGCCCGGCGAGGTGCTGCGACTGACCGAGCCGGTCGCCGTCGACATCCACCCCGAGGATCTGCACACCTGACGCAGGGCGACACCTCGCCTACAGTGGCTTCACTGTGACCCGGCTCGACCGGCCGGGACCCGGCGACGACCGGCGAGGAGACGCATGACGCATTTCGACGCGGCCACCGCGGCCGTACAGGCGGCACTCGACGCGGGGGCGCACTACGCCGACGCCCGGGTCATGCACCGCCGCCACGAGTCGATGTCGGCCCGCAACGGCGAGGTCGAGCAGCTCGGCCAGAGCGAGGACGCCGGCATCGGCGTACGGGCACTGGTGGGCTCGAGCTGGGGCTTCTACGCCGTACCCGAGCTTTCCGACGCCGCCGCCCGCGCGGCCGGCGTCCGGGCCGCGGAGATCGCCGCGGCGAGCGCGACGGTGCCCGGCCGGGACAGCGGCCTGATCCCGGTCGACGGCCGCAGCGGCTCGTGGACGTCGCCGTGCGAGATCGACCCGCTGACGATCGCGCTGAGCGACAAGGGCGACCTGCTGGTCCGGGCGACCGAGACGATGCGCGCGAACGGTGCCGACCTGGCCGAGGCCGACTACCAGGTCTGGGACACCACGAAGTGGTTCGTCTCCAGCGAGGGGCACCGCGTCGACCAGCGGGTCCGGGAGTGCGGCGGAGGCATCCGGGCGACCGCGATCGGAGCCGACGAGACGCAGCGCCGCTCGTACCCGAGCAGTTCGGGCCACTACGGCACGCAGGGCTGGGAGCTGATCGGGGCGATGGACTTCGACGCCCACGCGGCGCGGATCGCCCAGGAGGCGCGCGAGCTGCTGACCGCGCCGCAGTGCCCGGCCGGCGAGACGACGCTCATCCTCGGCGGCGAGCAGATGGCGTTGCAGATCCACGAGTCGGTCGGCCACGCCATCGAACTCGACCGGATCCTGGGGTGGGAGGCGGCCTTCGCCGGCACCTCCTGGCTCGACCTCGGCCAGCTCGGCAGCCTCCGCTACGGCTCGGAGCTGATGAACGTGACCATCGACCCGACGATCCCCGGGGCGCTGGGCAGCTTCGGCTTCGACGACGAGGGCACCCCGGCGACCCGCCGCGACGCCGTACGCGAGGGGCGCTGGGTGGGAGTGCTGGCCGGGCGGGACTCGGCGGCGGCCGCCGGCCTCGACTACGCCGGCAGCGTACGCGCCGACGGCTGGTCCCGGCTGCCGATGGTGCGGATGACCAACGTCGGGCTCGAACCCGGCCCGCACACGCTGGAGGAGATGATCGCCGCCACCGACGACGGGGTGCTGATGGACGTCAACCGGTCCTGGTCGATCGACGACCAACGGCTCAACTTCCAGTTCGGCTGCGAGATCGGCTGGGAGATCAAGAACGGCCGGCGGGGCCGGATGCTGCGCAACCCGACCTACACCGGGATCGGGCCGCTGTTCTGGCGCTCGATGGACATGCTGTCGTCGGAGACGTTCGCGTGGGGCACGCCGGACTGCGGCAAGGGGCAGCCCGGCCAGGTCGGCCACACCGGCCATCCGGCGGCGCCCGCCCGGTTCACCGGCGTACGGATCGGGGTGCGCGGATGAGCGCCGACTTCTCGGGCCGGGCCGAACTGGATCTCGCCGCCCGGACGGTCGAACTCGTCCGGCGGGCCGCCGGGCCGACCGCCCAGGCGGAGGTCTTCACCGACCGGGTGGCGCAGGCGCTGACCCGGTTCGCCAACTCGGCGATCCACCAGAACGTCGCCGACACCGCGGTCACCGTACGGCTGCGGCTGCACCTGGACGGGCGTACGGTCACCGGCTCCACGACCATGGTCGACGAGCCCGGGTTGCGGGCCCTGGTCGACCGGGTGATCGCCGCCGTCCGGGTCTGCCCGCCGGATCCGGGCTGGCCGGGGCTGACCCCGCCGGCCCCGGTCGTCGATCCGGGGCGGTTCGACGAGGCGACCGCCAACGCGTCCGCCGACGACCGGGCCGCCCGCGTACGCGCGTTCGTCGACGCCGCCGCCGGCCTGGAGGCGGCCGGCTACTGCCTGACCCGGAACTGGTCGGCGGCCTTCGTCAACAGCGCGGGCCAGGCGGTGACCGGACGGACCGTGGCGACCGCGATGGCCGGTGTCGCCCGTGGCGGTGGCGCCGACGGGGTGGCCCGGCTCGCGTCCGGCCGGCTCGCCGATCTCGACGGTGCCGTGCTCGGGGCGCGGGCGACGGCGAAGGCGCGGGCCGGTGCCGATCCGGTGGAGTTGCCGCCGGACCGCTACGAGGTGGTGCTGGAGCCGACGGCCGTCGCCGACCTGCTGCACACCCTGGCGCTGTGGGGGTTCAACGGCAAGGTGGTGGGTGAGCGCCGCTCGTTCGCCGAGCCGGGCGAGCCGCAGTTCGATCCGGCGATCACGCTGCGCGACGACGCGCCGAACGGGCTCGGCCTGCCGTTCGACTACGAGGGCACCCCGCGGGCGCCGCTGACGCTGGTCGAGGCCGGGCGGACCACCGCCGTCACCCACGACCGGCGCACGGCGGCCACGGCCGGGACGGCGTCGACCGGGCACGCACCACCGACCGACAACCCCTGGGGCCCGGCAGCGGGCAACCTGGGGCTCGTTCCGGTGTCCGGCGGTCCCGCACCGACCGAGGTGGCCGGTCCGGCGGTCGACTCCGACAGCGCCGACCTGGTGTCCGGGGTGGAGCGCGGCCTGTTGATCACCGACTTCTGGTATACGCGGGTGCTCGACCCACGCAGCCTGGTGATGACCGGCCTGACCCGTAACGGGGTCTGGCTTATCGAGGACGGGGTGGTCACCAGACCGGTCCGCAACCTGCGCTTCACCCAGTCCTATCCACAGGCGCTGGCACCGGGTGCGGTCCTCGCCCTGGGCCGGCGGGCCACGCTGCTGCCGGACGAGTGGCACCCGTCGACCTGGTCGGCGCCGGCCATGCGGCTGGCCTCCTGGAACTTCACCGGCGGCGCCTCGGGCTGACGTTGACGCAGCCATCAGGTCGTCGTAACTTAGGTAAGCCTTACCGCACGAGTAGGGCCAACCGGTTGGGGGTGGCACGGGCATGGTCGGCCGTGCCACCCGACGGACCGGGCGACGCGGGGGATGCCACGATCGCCCATCAATGCTTGACTGTCGGGCGTGACAGACGACGCCCCCGCGAGCGGACGAGCCGACCCCACCCCCGGCGGTCCCGGCGCCCGGGCCGCCGACCCGTCAGCCGCGAAGACCGGGCCCACCAAGCCGGACGAGCCGGGCGAGCGGCCCCGGCGGCGCCGCCGGCTCTGGATCGCCATCGCCGCCGGCGTGTTCGGCACGCTGGTCCTGGTGGGGTGCGTCGGGGCGGCGGGGCTGGCTGTCGTGCTCGGCCGGACGGCCGACGAGGTCGAGCGGGTCACCCACGGGCGCGACCGTGTGCAGACGGCCTGCCTCGAACTGGAGACCCGGCTCAACCGGCTGTCCCCACCCGGGGCCGCGCCGACCCCGCAACGCCGGGCGACCGCGATCCGCGACGAGAACGCGGCGGTCCGGCCGTTCCTGGTCGAACTCGACGAACTGCGTCAGCGGCACGACGATGGAGACCTCGACGACCTCGACGATGACGACCTCGACGACCGGTCCGGCTGGGAGCAGGGCTGGCTGCGCCTGATCGACGCCCGGGTGGCGTACGCCGACGCCCTCGACCGGCAGGCGGCGAGCGGCGACCCCGCCTTCTTCATCGCCCCCCGTACGGGCGAGGGCCGGCCGGTGGTCGACCGGCTGGTGGAGGGGCCGCCGTCGTGCGCCGGCACGGTCCGGCGGCTGGCCGCCCCCGACCTGTGACGAACAGTGATATTGATGGATATACCCACATCCACACTAGAATTACGCCAGATTCTTTCGTAACCTGCGGGACACACGCGGGCTGCTGTTATGGGTGCGGCCGGCCGCGTGCGGCGTAACGTGTGCACCGGACTGCGCCGTTATGCGGTGGGCGCAGTAAGGCAGCGCCTGGTGGCGAGGTCGTGGATGTGCCCCCCGTGTCCACGGACCCCGCCTTGATTTCCGTGCCCGGCGCACAGACCGGGCCCCTCAGGGAGACAGTAATGACGACTACGGCAACGAGGCCGGGCGGACCGCGGCGGCGCGCCGCGATCTCGGCGAAGACGTTGCGTACGGACCGCTGGTGGCTTCCCCCACTTATCACGGTCATCGGCCTCGGCGCCTGGGTCGCCTACGCCACCATCCGAGTTTTCATGCACAAGTGGTACTGGGTCGAGGACTTCCACTACCTGACCCCGTTCTACTCGCCCTGCGTCACCGAACGGTGCGTGCCTGAGGCGGCCCACTTCGGCCGCTTCCTGCCGGGCTGGTGGATCATCCCGGACGCGGCGATGACCCTGCCGTTCCTGCTGCTGTTCCGGCTCACCTGCTACTACTACCGCAAGGCCTACTACCGGGCGTTCTGGCTCTCCCCGCCGGCCTGCGCGGTCCCCGACGGCCACAAGAGCTACTCCGGCGAGACCCGCTTCCCACTGGTCGGGCAGAACCTGCACCGCTACGCGTTCTACGCCGCCGTCATCATCTCGCTGATCAACACCTGGGACGCCGTCCTCGCCTTCCGCAGCCCGGAGGGCTTCGGGTTCGGGCTCGGCAACGTCATCCTGGTCGGCAACGTGGTGATGCTGTGGGCATACACGCTGTCCTGCCACTCCTGCCGGCACATCGCCGGCGGCCGGCTCAAACACTTCTCGAAGCACCCGGTGCGCTACGCGTTCTGGACGTTCATCTCCAAGCTCAACGTCCGGCACATGCAGCTCGCCTGGATCACGCTCGGCACGCTGGCCTTGACCGACTTCTACGTGATGGCGCTGTCCGCCGGCTGGATCAACGACCTGCGGTTCATCAACTGAGGGCCCTGACAAAAAATGACTACGCGAATCGAACGACACCACTTTGACGTCGTCGTCATCGGTGCCGGTGGCGCCGGGCTGCGCGCGGCGATCGAGGCCCGGCAGGCCGGCAAACGTACGGCGATCATCTCCAAGTCGCTGTTCGGCAAGGCCCACACGGTCATGGCCGAGGGCGGCGCCGCCGCCGCGATGGGCAACGTCAACAGCAACGACAACTGGATGGTGCACTTCCGCGACACCATGCGGGGCGGCAAGTTCCTCAACAACTTCCGGATGGCCGAACTGCACGCCAAGGAGGCACCGGAGCGGATCTGGGAGCTGGAGACGTACGGCGCGCTCTTCGACCGGACCAAGGACGGCCGGATCTCGCAGCGCAACTTCGGCGGTCACGAATACCCGCGGCTCGCGCACGTCGGTGACCGCACCGGCCTGGAGCTGATCCGGACCCTCCAGCAGAAGATCGTGTCGCTCCAGCAGGAGGACAAGAAGGAGTTCGGCGACTACGACGCCCGGATCCGGGTGTTCGCCGAGACCACGATCACCGAGCTGCTGCTCGACGGCGACCGGGTCGCCGGCGCGTTCGGCTACTACCGGGAGTCCGGCGAGTTCGTCCTCTTCGAGGCGCCGGCGATCGTGCTGGCCACCGGCGGGGTCGGCAAGTCCTACAAGGTCACCTCCAACTCGTGGGAGTACACCGGCGACGGGCACGCCCTGGCGCTGCGGGCCGGCGCGACCCTGATCAACATGGAGTTCCTCCAGTTCCACCCGACGGGCATGGTCTGGCCGCCGTCGGTGAAGGGCATCCTGGTCACCGAGTCGGTCCGCGGTGACGGCGGGATCCTGAAGAACTCCGAGGGCAAGCGGTTCATGTTCGACTACGTCCCCGACGTCTTCCGCAAGCAGTACGCGGAGACCGAGGAGGAGGCGGACCGCTGGTACACCGACCCGGACAACAACCGGCGCCCGCCGGAGCTGCTGCCCCGCGACGAGGTCGCCCGGGCGATCAACAGCGAGGTCAAGGCCGGCCGGGGTACGCCGGCCGGCGGCGTCTACCTCGACATCGCCAGCCGGCTGCCGGCCGAGGAGATCCGGCGCCGCCTGCCGTCGATGTACCACCAGTTCAAGGAACTGGCCGATGTGGACATCACCAAGCAGCCGATGGACGTCGGGCCGACCTGCCACTACGTGATGGGCGGCGTGGAGGTCGAGCCGGACACCGCGGCGGCGTCCGGCACCGTACGCGGGCTGTTCGCGGCCGGTGAGGTCTCCGGCGGTATGCACGGCTCCAACCGGCTCGGCGGCAACTCGCTGTCCGATCTGCTGGTCTTCGGCAAGCGGGCGGGCGAGTTCGCCGCCACGTACGTCGACGGGCTGGCCAAGCGTCCGAAGGTCGCCGAGTCGGCCGCCGCCGACGCGGTCGAGCACGCTCTCGCCCCGCTGAACCGCACCGAGGGCGAGAACCCCTACCACCTCCAGCAGGACCTTCAGGCCGTGATGGGCGACCTGGTCGGCATCATCCGGCGCAAGGGCGAGCTGGAGGACGCGCTGGTCAGGCTGGCCGAGCTGCGCCAGCGGCTGCGCAACGTCCGGGCGACCGGCGGCCGGCGCTACAACCCGGGCTGGCACCTCGCCCTCGACCTGCGCAACATGCTGGTCGTGTCGGAGTGCACGGCGCTGGCGGCGCTGGAGCGGGAGGAGTCGCGCGGCGGCCACACCCGCGAGGACTTCCCGGCCATGCAGGCCCAGTGGCGGACCGTCAACCTGGTGTGCTCGCTCGACGGCGACAAGGTACGGCTGGAGCACAAGCCGCTGCCGACGATGCGTTCCGACCTGGTCCAGCTCTTCGATCGCGCCGAGCTGGCGAAGTACCTGACCGAGGACGAGCTCACGGCGTTCGACGCCGGCAAGGCGAGCGGACAGATCGCGGACTCGGCCGAGACCGCGCTGAAGGGTGAGGCGTGATGGGCAAGCGGCACTTCAAGGTCTGGCGCGGTGACGAGGACGGCGGCGACCTCCAGGACTACCAGGTGGAGGTCAACGAGGGCGAGGTCGTCCTCGACATCATCCACCGGTTGCAGGCCACCGAGGCGCCCGATCTGGCCTGCCGGTGGAACTGCAAGGCGGGCAAGTGCGGGTCGTGCTCGATGGAGATCAACGGCATGCCCCGGCTGAGCTGTATGACCCGGATGTCCACCTTCGAGGAGACCGAGACCGTCACCGTCACCCCGCTGCGGACGTTCCCGGTCATCCGGGACCTGGTCACCGACGTCTCCTTCAACTACGAGAAGGCCCGGGAGACCCCGGCGTTCGCCCCGCCCGCCGACCTGGCGCCCGGCGAATACCGGATGAAGCAGGTCGACGTCGAGCGGTCGCAGGAGTTCCGCAAGTGCATCGAGTGCTTCCTGTGCCAGAACACCTGCCATGTGGTGCGTGACCACGAGGAGAACAAGAAGGCGTTCGCCGGGCCGCGCTACTTCATCCGGGCCGCCGAGTTGGACATGCACCCGCTCGACGACCGGACCGACCGCAAGGAGTACGCGCAGCAGGCGCAGGGACTGGGCTATTGCAACATCACCAAGTGCTGCACCGAGGTGTGCCCCGAGCACATCAAGATCACCGACAACGGGATCATCCCGATGAAGGAGCGGGTCGTCGACCGGCGTTACGACCCGCTGGTCTGGCTGGGCAGCAAGATCTTCCGGCGTGGCCAGAGCGAGCGCGAGCTCGATCAGGTCGGCGCCACCGGCCTGCCGGCGTCGGAACTGCCCGCCCGGGGCGACCACAGCCCGGAGGCGGAGGCCGAACGCGGCGTCAACTGGCACCGGCAGGTGCCCCGACCGCAGACCTCGGCGGTGGACCAGAACGGGCGGCTGCCGCTGACCGAGTTGACGTCGGAGAACGCCGCCGCGCCGTCGCCGTTCGGTGACGACGTACGGTTCCCGCTGCCGAGCGAGAGGCTCAACTACCACCATCCGCGGCAGGGCGACTGAGGACGCGAGCAACGGGGGTCGTGGGGCTGTGCTCCACGACCCCCGTTGCCATATGCCGGTTTTATTACATAAGTCCGGCGTGTCAGCCAGAAGTGGCGTGCCGGACGGAGCAGGGTGGACCAGGTCAGCGCGGGTAGCTGGCCAGGATCGGACGGAGGGCGGCGACGATGGGCACGTCTGCGGGCAACCACGTCACGGTGTCGAGCTCGTCGGGGGCGAGCCAACGCAGTTCGGCGTGTTCCAGCGGCCTGGGCCGCACCTCGTCCCGCAGCCGGGCCAGATAGACCCCGAGCACCGCGTCGCCGCGCCCGAGTGGCACGTCGTGCCCGACCCGGTCGCCGACCTCGATCCGGACGCCCAGTTCCTCCTCGCATTCGCGGATCAGCGCCGCGACGTCGGATTCTCCGGTCTCGACCTTGCCGCCGGGAAACTCCCACTTCCCGGCCGCCTCGGGCGGACTCGACCGGGCACAGGCGAGCACGCGACCGGCCTCGACGATCGCCGCCCCCACGACCCGGCGGGCCGTTTGCTGGTTCCCCACGGGCAATCAGGGTGCCAGATCAATCGGTAAATCGGGTAATGCAGCCGTCCTGTAGGACACCAGAAGACGGAAATGTGGGCGTGGACACCCAGCCGCCCAGCGGCAAGACTGGGAGCACCGACCATGACACGAGAAGGCGACGATTTGGCCACAAGCCGGCAACGACGCCTGGGAGGTGTGGCGATGCGTGCCCTGTGGAGCGGTCGAACCCGCCGCGACTACCTCAGCGACGCCCTCACCCAGTTGAGCGGCTGGACCCGTGAGGGCTGCCAGATCAAACGCACCCTGACGATCGACGACAGCCAGCACGCGGCCCTCACCGAGCGCATCAAGGTCGTCTCGGACGCCCTGCATCTGCAGCCCGAGATCCGGCGCCTCGACGGGCACACGCAGATCCGAGTGGGCTGCCGCAACGAAGGCCCGATCACAGAGGGCGAGATCGCACTCGCCGCGCGTATCGAGGATGCGTATCGCGCGGTTACCGCCATCTCGTGACTCAAACCCCGATACAGGGGTGATTTTCGTCTCGCCTTTTCTCAGCAATTCGTCGGATTCGGGCTGATCAGCCGCCGATAGTCCGCGCCACCCCGTCACCGGGACGCGTGACCGGCATTGAACCGGGACGAGTCGGCCTCTACCGTGCTTCAGTCGGATGGAGGCTCGATGACCACTGAGAAGCGCCGCCGCAGGCTCTTCCCCCGGCGAATCGCGCTCCAGGCGCTCGCCGTGGCCGTACTGATCACCGCCAACGCTCCACCGATCTACAACTTCGTCTCGGCGTACGCCCACGAACGTGAGATCAACAGCGACGCCTACAAGGCCCGGCACGGGCAGTGGCAGGTCATCGAACTGCCGTCCGACGTACGGATCAACGCCATCCACGCCGCCCTGCTCGACACCGGAAAGCTGCTGCTGATCGCCGGCTCCGGCAACAACCGGGCCGAGTTCGAGGCGGGATCGTTCCGCACCCTGGTCTACGACCCGGTCAGCGGCTACACCAAGGACGTACGCACCCCGACCGACCTCTTCTGCGCCGGGCACGCGTTCCTGCCGAACGGCAACCTGCTCGTCGCCGGCGGCACGCTGCGCTACGAGGTGCTCGCCCCGGACGTCACCCGCGCCGGCGGGACCATGATCGTCAAGAACGAGTCCCCCGACGACGACGTCCGCACCTTCCCCAAGGGCACCGAGTTCGTCGCCCCGGACGGCCGGCGCTACGTGGCCGCCGCCGAGTTCACCGTCGAGCCCGCCACCAAGACCGAGTTCCGCGGCGGCCGGGTGACCGTCACGGCCAGCGAGACGAGCCTCTGGGTGGACGCCGTGGAGGAGGGCGGCGGCTCGGTCAGCGCCACCCCCACCCAGTACGCGATCACCGGGCTGACCGGCGTCGACCGGCAGAACCTCTACGGCCTCGCCGACAAGATGACCCTGGACAAGCAGGACTACCAGGGAACCAAGGAGACCTACGAGTTCAACCCACGCACCGAGGAGTACGAGCGGGTCGGCGACATGGCCGAGAAGCGCTGGTATCCGACGCTGACCGGGCTGCCCGACGGGCAGGTGCTCTCCGTCGCCGGGCTCGACGGTGCCGGCCAGGTCCTCGACGGCTCGGTGAACGAGATCTACGACCCGAAGACGAAGAAGTGGACCGTACAGCCGGACCTGGACAAGTACTTCCCGACGTATCCGGCGCTCTTCCAGACCAGCACCCCCGGCCGGCTCTTCTACACCGGCTCCAGCACGGGCTACGGCCCGGAGGACGACGGCCGGCAGCCCGGCTTCTGGAACCTCGGCGACAACACCTTCGAGCCGGTACCCGGCCTGCGTGACGCCGACCTGATGGAAACCAGCGGTTCGGGGTGGGTCGGCCCGGTGCAGGACCAGACGATCATGGTGGTCGGCGGCGGCGGCATCGGCGAGTCACCCCGCTCCAGCGCCCGGATCGACCTGATCAAGCTCGACGACGCCGCCCCGCGCTTCGTACCCGGCCCCGACCTGCCGGAGGGCACCCGCTACCCCAACCTGGTCCAGTTGCCCGACGACACCACGCTGATCACCAACGGGTCCCGCGACTACCGGGGCAAGGGCAACAGCGACAACCACAACGCCCGGATCTACCACCCGGACACCAACACCCTGACGCTCGCCGCCGACCCCAACATCGGCCGCAACTACCACGGCTCGGCGATCCTCCTGCCCGACGGCCGCGTCCTCACCGCCGGCTCCGACCCGCTCTTCCGGGACAAGGACAACCTGATCCCGGGCGAGTTCGAGCAGCGGCTGGAGATCTACAGCCCGCCCTACCTCTTCCAGGGCGCGCGACCGGTGATCAGCGCCGGTCCGGCCAGCGTCGGGTACGGCGACGAGGCCACCCTCACCGTGCCGGCGAACTACGCCGGCATCGAGAAGGCCCGGCTGGTCCGGCCCAGCGCCGTCACCCACAGCACGAACGTCGAGCAGCGGTCGATCGCGCTGGACTTCACCGAGCGGGGCGACCAGGTGACGGTGACGATCCCGACCGAGGCCGCGGTCGTACCACCGGGGTACTACATGCTCTTCCTGACCAACCGGATGGGCGTGCCGTCGGCCGCCCACTGGGTCCAGGTTGTCGACTGACGTGTCGGCCCGGCCGATCCCGGGCCGATACGTCCCGACGTCACGACCGGGTGGCCAGGCCCAGGGCGTAGTCCGGCCACCACTCGCCGGCCACCGGCTCGCCCGGCCGGCAGGCACCGTCGGAGTCGCCGGGGCGCTTGATCCACAGCAGTGCGTCCACCCCGGGCAGGTCGGTGTCGCTGGTCGGCTCGGCGCCGAGCGCCCGCCCGGGTGGGTTGCACCAGTTCGGCCCGCCGTCGACCTCCCCGCCGGGCCACGGGCCGGCGCCGTTGCGGCTGGTGTCGATCACGAACCGGGCACCGCCCAGAGCCTGCGCGAGGCGCCCGCCGTACTCGACGTTGTCGGGTGTCGAGACGAAGTTGGAGACGTTCAGCGCGAACCCGTCGGCCCGCTCCACCCCCGCCTTGCGCAGCGCGTCGGCCAGCGCCCCGGTGTCGCGGATCCAGGTCGGGTTGCCGGCGTCCAGGTAGACCCGGGTCGACGGCCCCTGCTTGAGCACCGTGACCGCGTCGTCGAGCAGGGCGAACCGCTCGCTGGCCGACGCCTTGCAGCCGTCGAGGGCGTGCGCGACCGCGTCCGGCTCGACCACCACGGTCGCGGCCTGCGAGCCGATGCCCGCCGCCACCGCCCGGATCCAGGCCCGGTATTCCTCGGCGCTGTCCGCGCCACCCGCCGAGTAGCTGCCGCAGTCGCGCTGCGGCACGTGATAGGCGACCAGCACGGGCATCTGCCCGGCGGCACCGGCCCGGCGGACGACCGAGTCGACCTCGGCGGTGATCTCGGCCGGGTCGGTGGCGGTCAGCCAGTACGCGATCGGCCGGCTGGCGATCTTGTCGATCTGCGCCGCGTCGTCGGTCCGGCCCGCCGCCGCCCAGCGCGACTTCTGCCCCGCCGCGGGCGTGTCCGGATCGACGAAGAAGGTCATCCCGGCGAGCGGGTTGTCGCCCGGTGGCACGGCCAGCCCGGGTGCCGGCCCGTCGGCCCGGGGCGTCGACGGCGGCGGGTCGGGTTCGTCGGGCGCACCGGAACAGCCGGCCACCAGCGCCACGAGGGCCGCGCCGGTGCCCGCGAGCAGCCGGCCACGAAACCCGAACCTTCTGACGATCATCGATGCCATCCGTTCCTCGTCGTCTGCAAAGCGTAGTGCAGCCGCCCGGTCACCCTCCCCGCCCGTCGATCCCGCCCCGGACACCGCGGATACGGCGCGAAGCAGACAAACGTCTGTCGATCACGACCACCGCACACATATGCTCGCCACCGCGACAGCTCGGACCGAACCTGAGGACACCGTGAGCCCATCGTCAAACCCGTCAGCCGAAGCGGGCTCCTGGGAACGGCTCGAAGCCTTCAGCCGGCTGGCCGGCCCGCTGCGGGAAGTGCCGACCGACCGGCCCTACCGGGTCCGCTACCGCGACATGCGCAAGACCGACGGCCTCGGCCGGCTCAGCAAGGCGGTCTTCATCGCCGTACTCAACCTGACCTTCGAGGGCCTCTTCGTCTTCTGGCTGTTGCGGCCGGGCCACTTCGCCGAACCGAACCCGGGCCGGTGGGAGGCCGTCGCCAACGTCTTCGTGATCTGCTCGATCGGTCTGGTCGAGCTGCTCCGACTGATCAATGTGGTGTCGCTGTCGCTGGCCTCACTGGCCGCCCGCGACCCCGTGCCGGTCGCGCCCGACAGCACGATGCGGGTCGCCTTCCTGACCACGATCGTGCCGAGCAAGGAGCCGCTGTCGGTCGTACGCGACACCCTGCGGGCCGCCCTGCGCATCCGGCACCGCGGGGTCTTCGACGTGTGGCTGCTCGACGAGGGCAACGACCCGGCCGTCATCGCGCTGTGCAAGCAACTCGGCGTACGGCACTTCTCCCGCAACGGGATCGAGCACTACAACCAGCACAAGGGCGCGTTCCGGGCCAAGACCAAGCACGGCAACTACAACGCCTGGGTCGACCGGCACGGCGACGAGTACGACGTCTTCCTCTCCGTCGACCCCGACCACGTGCCGCTGGCCAACTTCGCCGAACGCATCCTCGGCTACTTCCGCGACCCCGACGTGGCGTACGTCGTCGGCCCGCAGTGCTACAAGAACAGCGAGACCTTCGTCACCCGGGCCGCCGAATCACAGCAGTTCCCGTTCCACAGTGTCATCCAGCGGGCGGCCAACCGATACAACGCGGCGATGCTCGTCGGCACCAACAACGCCATCCGGATCTCCGCGCTGCGCAGCATCGGCGGCCTCAGCGACTCGATCACCGAGGACATGGCCACCGGGCTGAAGCTGCACACCACCCGCAACCCGCAGACCCGGCGGCGCTGGAAGTCCGTCTACACCCCCGACGTGCTCGCCGCCGGTGAGGGGCCGTCGAGCTGGTCCGACTACTTCAGCCAGCAGCGCCGCTGGTCGCGGGGCACCTTCGAGATCCTGCACGGCGAGTTCTGGAAGCGGGTCTTCCGGCTCTCCCCCGGCCGGCTGCTGCACTACGGGCTGATCACCACCTTCTATCCCTCGATGGCCGTCGGCTGGCTACTCGGCGCGGTCAACGCGATCCTGTTCCTGGCGCTGGGGGTCAGCGGCATCATCGTCGCCCCCACCATCTGGTTCGCCCTGTACGTCGACGCCACCGCCTTCTCGCTGTGGCTCTACCTGAGCAACCGGCGCTACAACGTCAGCCCGTACGAGGCGGAGGGCTCCGCCGGCCTCAAGGGCATGCTGATGTCGGTCATCTCCGCACCGATCTACGCGGCGATGCTGGTGAGCACGTTCCTGCGCCGGCCGGCCCGGTTCGTCGTCACCCCCAAGGGCGAGTCGTCGAGCAGCGACGGCCTGCGTACGTTCCGCAACCACATCGGCTGGATGGTGGTCTTCGCCGGGGCGCTGGGCGTCGCGTTCGCCCTCGGCCACGCCGCACCGGCCGCCCTGCTGTGGCCGACCGTCGCACTGCTCGTGTCGATCACGCCGATCGTGCTGTGGCGCCGCGAGGTGTGGCAGTCGAAGCGGGCCGGCCAGGCTCGACCCGCCCGGCCGGGTACGCCCGACCACGCCGGCGACATCACGATGGAGATCCCGAAGATCGTCCTTCAGGACGAGCTGGCCCGGCAGCCACGTACCCCCGCCCAGCGGGGGCCGGTCGCCGACCGGCCGCGCCCGGCCAGCCGGATCGAGCCGGCGATCGAGACCGTACGGATCCCGACCCAGACGGCGACGGCCACGCCGATCCAGCTGGCCCCGAGCGCCACCCCGGCCGTACCCGCGGCCACCGGCCCGTCCGCCGGTTCGCCGCTGGCGCCGGCACCCGACCCGGCGGGCCCGGTGGCACTGTCGATCTACCCTCGGACGCATGGCGAACGCGACTTATGACCGGCGGGAACAACTCCAGCAGATCGAGTCCGGCCTGCTCCAGAACGAGCAGATCATCGCGGTCTACGACGCGATCGGCGTCGGCACCGGCTTCATCGGCCTCACCAACCGGCGGGTGATCCTCCAGGACAAGTCGTTCGTCGGCAAGAAGATCGCGATCACCAGCATCCCCTACTCGAAGATCACCAGCGTCAGCGTGGTGAGCAACCGGTCATGGACCGGCAACTTCTTCTCCACCGGGGCGATCGCGATCCACGTCGGCACCCACACCTACGAGATCGAGTTCCGGGGCGACCAGAAGAGCCACCACGTGCACAACGTGATCCTCCACTACATCTCCTAGACGCGCCGCCGCGCTCTCAGCCCGCCCGGCGCTGGAGCGTGTAGACCCCGGCCCCGGCGGCGACGACCGCGGCCCGCTCCGCCACGCCCGACCGCTCCGAGGTCGCCTCGATCCGTAGCTGGAGCGGCCCGACCGCGACCGTGATCGCGGTGCCGGGTACGACGACCAGCCGCAGCGCCGTCCCGTCCCGGTCCGGATCAGCCGCCCCGTTCGACAGGTCGTCGACCGGCACCGGCGGCCGGATGGCGGCGGGCAGCCGGCCCGGTGCCCGACGGTTCACGTAGAAGCCGAGGTCGGCGTCGCTGGCCGCGCCGAGCACGGCGCGGAACGCCGCCCGGTAGTCGGCGCCCGGCCAGCGGTATTCGCCGCGTTCGAGCTTGCCGACGTAGTTGCCGTCCAGGCCGCCCACCCGTCCGGTCACGGCGAACATCCGGGCATTGACCGCCTCGGCCAGTTCCTGACGGGACATCGCCCGGCCCGAGCCCGACGTGGACGGCCGGTTCAGCCGGGCATTCCGCAACAGGTCGTTCGCCTGCCCCATGTAGATCTCGCTCTCTCCCACCGGTCCGACCGGCGGCGCGACCGTCGAGGATCGACGGACGCACCGTCGGTGCGTAGTCAACCGATCACGGAAGCGACCCGCAAGGGTTCAAACCGTGGCCGTCGGACCCCGCCGCTAAGCTCCCCGGATGCCGACGAGACCGACGAACGAGTGGCGCAGACGGGTCGACGAAGAGGCGACCGCCATGGCCGACGGATCGCTGCCGGCCGAGAAGGCATACGCCCACCGGCTCTGGCCGGAACAGCTCATCACCGACACCGAGGCGGTGCTCACCGCCTTCGAGGCCGACGTCCGCGCCCTGACCGCCCCCGACGACAAGCAGGTCTTCGAGGTGGTGCGACGCGTCGTCGAGGCACTGAACGAGGTCAACTACCGGCAGACCGGGACCGGTATCGAGACCGGTGAGCGCGAGGAGTTGTGCCTGTACATCGACGACTCGCTCACCGACGCGGGAGTCGACGTGGCGGCACTGACCGCCCGACACGGCATGCCCCGCCACGAACTCACCGACGAGTGGCGCGACTGGTGACCGCCGACCGCACACGTTGAAGCGGAACCTGGACCGTCGCTTCCGCAACCCGCGACAGGCTGACGCGCTGGTCAGGCTCAGTTCGGGGCGCCGGGAGGTTCCGTCGCTGGCGACGGGGCTTCCAGTGGTCGACCCCGGGCGTGCCGGGCGTCGGCCAGGGCCATGCCGAGAAGGATTGCGAGGGCGCTTGTCCCCGCGATCAACGGTGTGGTGAAGGCCAGCGGCAGCGCCGCGGCCGCCAGAGCCGCGATGCCGATGAGCCTGCTTCGGGAGACCCGGTTGAACACCACGCGTTCCAGTCCGATCCGACCGATGACGAAGACGATCGGCCCGCCGAGGATCACGACCAGCCAGGCTGGGCGCATGTGGTCCACCGGGTGGGTCACGACAAGTTCGTAGCCGATCGCCACGAGCACGATGCCCAGGACCATCAGCACATGGGCGCGCCCGACATTGCGGCCGGCTCTGACCCGGTCTCCGGCCGCGTCGCGGCCTCGGGAAGCACCTGCCCCGCCCGGTAGTAGTAGATCCGCCACAGGAACACCGTGGTGGCGAAGCCGACCACCAGAGCAAGCGCCGCGGCCAGTGACACCGGCGTCCGGGTGTAGGTGAGCCCCAGCGCCAGCACGCTCTCGCCGAGTGCGATCAGCAGAAGTTGTTCGTACCGCTCGGCGAGGTGATGGGTCTTGGCGGGGTCCCAGGCGCTGTCCAACTGCCGGCCCATGCCGGGCACCGGCCAGGAGAAGCGGGCCGCCACGAGATCGATCGCGATGGCCACCGCCCACAGGCCCACTCTGGCCCCGCCCTGGACCAGGATGCCGGCCAGCCACGGCACGGCCGAAACGGTGAACCAGATCGCCGACCGGATGTACAGGGCTCGCTGCAGGCGATCCCGCAGGAGCCCGACGAGGACCAGGGGCCGCCCCACCTGAAGGACCACGTACGGTACGGCGAACGCATAGCCGCGTTCGATGAACGCGTAGGGCAACGACGATGCCATGAACACCACGCCGAGTGCGGTGAGCAGCACCACCACCTGGACGGCCGGTCGCCGCGGGTCGAAGCGGCTGGTGATGTGGGAGGTGGTCGTCCACAACCACATGATCGGCAGGACCAGCACCAGGACATACAACAGCCCCGCCCACGGCTGGAGGAAGCTGTCGGCGGACATGTCCAGCACGACCCGCGAGACGACCCCCAGCAGGGCAAAGACCAGCACCAGGTCGAAGAACAACTCCAGGAAGTTCGCCCGGCGCGTCAGGCCTGCCGCGCTCGCCGAGCTGCTTTCCACCTTCTGACCAGGAGATTGCTGGTTTCGGCCACGTCCGGTCGACCGGCCACCGGCCCTACCATCAGCCACCGACTCATTCTTCAGCCCGGCAGGCCCGAGGAGGCGGAAAAACGCAAAGTGCGGCTCTCGATCGACGGACTCGTCAAGCCGGACATGTCACCCACGTCCCGAGACTGATCCCTGGTCTCGGGAACGGGCCGGATTCAGACGTTGAAGCGGAACTCGACGATGTCGCCGTCCTGCATGACGTAGTCCTTGCCCTCGATCCGGACCTTGCCCGCCGCCTTGGCGGCCGACATCGAGCCGGCGGCGACCAGGTCGTCGAAGGAGACCACCTCGGCCTTGATGAAGCCGCGCTGGAAGTCGGAGTGGATGACGCCGGCGGCCTCCGGCGCGGTCGCGCCGATCGGGATCGTCCAGGCCCGGGCCTCCTTCGGCCCGGCGGTCAGGTAGGTCTGCAGGCCCAGCGTCCGGAAGCCGACCCGGATGAGTTGGTGCAGGCCGGGCTCGGCCTGGCCGATCGACTCCAGCAGTTCGCGGGCCTCCTCCTCGGGCAGGTCGATCAGCTCCGACTCGACCTTGGCGTCCATGAAGACCGCCTCGGCCGGGGCGACCAGCGCCCGCAGCTCGTCGAGGAACGCCGCGTTGCCGAGTTCGGCCTCGTCGACGTTGAAGACGTAGAGGAAGGGCTTGGTGGTGAGCAGGTGCAGCTCGCGCAGCTCGGCGAGGTCGATGCCGGCCTTGGCCGCGCCGGCGTAGAGCGTGGTGCCGCCGTCGAGGAGTTCGGCGGCCTGCTTGGCGGCGGCGGCGATCCCGGCCCGCTCCTTGCGTACCCTGGCCTCCTTCTCCAGCCTCGGCAGCGCCTTCTCGAGGGTCTGGAGGTCGGCGAGGATCAGCTCGGTGTTGATCGTCTCGATGTCGTCGGCCGGCGACACCTTGCCGTCGACGTGCACGACGTTCGGGTCGGAGAAGGCGCGTACGACCTGGCAGATCGCCGAGGCGTCGCGGATGTTGGCGAGGAAGGCGTTGCCCCGCCCCTGCCCCTTCGAGGCCCCGCGCACCAGGCCGGCGATGTCGACGAACGAGACCGGCGCCGGGATGATCTTCTGCGATCCGTGGATCTCGGCGAGCTTCTCCAGCCTGGGGTCGGGCAGCCCGACGACACCGACGTTGGGCTCGATGGTGGCGAACGGGTAGTTCGCGGCGAGCACGTCGTTCTTGGTCAGGGCGTTGAACAGGGTGCTCTTGCCGACGTTGGGCAGGCCGACGATGCCAAGCGAGAGGGTCACGTCGTCCGATCCTACGGAAGCCCGCCCGGCACCCGCGCAGGCAGCACCGGGTGGCCGCCGGGACCGGCACGATCAGGTCCGATTTCCGCGAGTCACCCGGCCCACCGGCGAGGCAGGATCGATGGCGTGGACCTGGACTTCGAACGGTGCTACCGGGCGGTCGACAGCCGTGACCAGCGGTTCGACGGCCGGTTCTACACCGGTGTCACCTCGACCGGCATCTACTGCCGGCCGTCCTGCCCGGCGGTCACCCCGAAGCGGGAGAACGTCGGCTTCTACCCGTCGGCGGCGGCGGCCCAGCGCGCCGGCCTGCGGGCCTGCAAGCGTTGCCGGCCGGACGCCTCCCCCGGCTCGCCGGACTGGGACGTCCGCGCCGACCTGGTCGGCCGGGCGATGCGGCTGATCGGCGACGGGGTGGTCGACCGCGACGGGGTGCCGGGCCTGGCCCGGCGGCTCGGCTACACCGAACGGCACCTGGGCCGGATGCTCACCGAACAGTTGGGCGCCGGCCCGCTGGCGCTGGCCAGGGCCCAGCGCGCCCAGACCGCCCGGATCCTGGTCGAGACGACCGACCTCGGCCTCGCCGAGATCGCGTTCGCCGCCGGATTCGGCAGCGTACGGCAGTTCAACGACACGATCCGTGAGGTGTACGGGACGGCGCCGTCCGGCCTGCGGGACAGCGCCCGGCGGCGGCCCGGCCCGGAACCGGCCGGCGGGGCGATCGCGCTGCGGCTGGCGTACCGGTCGCCACTGCACGCCGGGGCGTTGCTGGACTTCCTGCGGCTGCGGGCGGTGCCCGGCGTGGAGGAGATGGAAGGCGACACGTACCGGCGCGGGCTGCGGCTGCCGCACGGACTCGCCACGGTCGAACTGACGCCGCGCCCCGGGCACGTGGCGGCGACGCTGCGGCTCGCCGACGTACGCGATCTCGCCCCGGCGGTGGCCCGGTGCCGCCGGCTGCTCGACCTCGACGCCGACCCGGAGGCGGTCGACGGCACGCTCGCCGCCGACCCGGCACTGGCCGGGGCTGTCGCCGCCGAACCCGGCGTACGCGTGCCACGCTCCGTCGACGGCTTCGAGATGGCGGTACGCGCGATCGTCGGCCAGCAGGTTTCGGTCTCCGGTGCCCGTACGGTGCTGACCCGCCTGGTACGGGCGGCCACGCCGGACGGGGCCGGCGACGGGTTGGTGCCGTTCCCGTCCCCGGAGCGGCTGCTCGACCTGCCCGACGAGGTGTACGCGATGCCGGCGGCCCGGCGGGAGACGATCCGGACCCTCGCGGCGGCCGTCGCCGGCGGCACCGTCGACCTCGATCCGGGTGCCGACCGGGCGGAGACCGTACGCCGGCTGACCGAACTGCCCGGGATCGGCCCGTGGACCGCCGGATACGTCGCGATGCGCGCGATCGGCGACCCGGACACGTTCCTTCCCACCGACCTCGCCGTACGCCGGGGAGCCGTCGCACTCGGCCTGCCCGGTGAGGCGAAGGCACTCGACGCGTACGCGGCCCGGTTCCGGCCGTGGCGGTCGTATGCCGTGATCAGACTGTGGCGCGCCGCGCCGGACAAGGGAGTCACCTCATGAACAGCAGCACCATCGACACGCCGGCCGGGCCGCTGACCATCCTCGCGAGTCCGGACGGGGCGGTCCGCGCGGCCGGGTTCACCACCGACGTCCCGGCCCTGCTGGCGCTGGTGCACCCGGACCTGCGGGCCGAACCACGGCCGCGACCGGACCTCGGGCCGGTGACCGCGGCGGTCCGGGCCTACCTGGACGGCGACCTGACCGCGATCGACGCGGTGCCGGTCGAGCAGCGCACCGGCGGCGCCTTCATGGCCCACGCGTGGGAGACGCTGCGCCAGGTGAAGCCGGGCGGGCCGGTCACCTACACCAACTACGCGGAACTGTCCGGACGGCCGGCCGCCGTACGGGCCGCCGCGGCGGCCTGCGCCCGCAACGCCGCCGCCCTGTTCGTGCCGTGCCACCGGGTGCTGCGCACCGACGGCACGCTCGGCGGCTACCGCTGGGGCCGGCCGGTCAAGCGCTGGCTGCTGGACCACGAGGCAGCCGGATAACCAGGTCGTCGCCGTCCAGGGCCGGCCGTAGCATCGGGCGCATGACTGATACGGGCATGAACGAGCGAAGCGAGGGAATCAGCCAGCTCAGTTCAAGAGGCGTATCCGCCGAGCGAAGCGAGGTGGGTACGCCCGCGCGCGCCGGGACTCCTGAGCGTCCGACCCTGGACGGCATCGAGGAGACCTGGTCGCGGCGTTGGCAGGAGGCGGGCACGTATGCGTTCGACCGGTCGAAGGACCGCTCGGACGTATACGCGATCGACACACCTCCGCCCACCGTATCGGGCGAACTGCACATGGGGCACGTCTTCTCGTACACGCACACCGACACCGTCGCCCGCTACCAGCGGATGCGGGGCCGCACCGTCTTCTACCCGATGGGCTGGGACGACAACGGCCTGCCGACCGAGCGCCGGGTGCAGAACGTGTACGGGGTGCGTTGCGACCCGTCGCTGCCGTACGACCCGGCGTGGCAGCCACCGGCCGTCCCGGTCGACGACCGGGCCCGGAAGAACCCGGTGTCGATCTCGCGGCGCAACTTCGTGGAGCTGTGCGAGCGGCTGACCGTCGAGGACGAGAAGGTGTTCGAGACGCTGTGGCGGCGGCTCGGGCTGAGCGTCGACTGGTCGCTGACGTACACGACCATCGGGCCGGTGGCCCGGGCCACCTCGCAGCGGGCGTTCCTGCGCAACCTGGCGCGCGGCGAGGCGTACTCGGCGCAGGCACCGACGCTGTGGGACGTCGGTTTCGGCACCGCGGTCGCCCAGGCCGAGTTGGAGGACCGGGAGCGGCCGGGCGCCTACCACCGGCTGCGGTTCCACGGCCCGGCCGGGCCGGTCGAGATCGACACCACCCGGCCGGAGCTGCTGCCGGCCTGCGTGGCGCTGGTGTGCCACCCCTCCGACGGGCGCTACGCGGACCTGGTCGGCCGCACGGTGCGTACGCCGCTGTTCGACGTCGAGGTGCCGGTGCACGCCCATCCGCTCGCCGACCCGGAGAAGGGCACCGGTCTGGTGATGGTGTGCACCTTCGGTGACCTGACCGACGTGACCTGGTGGCGGGAGCTGCGCCTGGACACCCGGGTCGTGATCGGCCGGGACGGCCGGCTGCTGCCGCAGGCCCCGCCCGGGGTGCCGGCCGGGCCGTACGCGCCGATCGCCGGCTCGTCGGTCAACGCCGCCCGGCGGGAGATCGTCGCCCGGCTGGCCGCCTCCGGCGACCTGGTCGGCGAGCCACGGCCGATCACCCATCCGGTGAAGTTCTACGAGCGCGGCGACTCGCCGCTGGAGATCGTGTCGACCCGGCAGTGGTACATCCGCAACGGCGGCCGGGACACCGACCTGCGGGAGGAGTTGCTGGCCCGGGGCCGGGAGCTGAACTGGGTGCCGGCGCACATGTGGCACCGCTACGAGCACTGGGTGGGCGGCCTCACCGGTGACTGGCTGGTCAGCCGGCAGCGCTTCTTCGGCGTGCCGGTGCCGGTCTGGTACCGGCTCGACGACGCTGGCGAGCCGGACCTGTCCCACCCTCTCACGCCCGACGAGTCGCTGCTACCGATCGACCCGACCTCGGACGTGCCGGCCGGATACACCGAGGCGCAGCGTGGGCGGCCGGGCGGGTTCGCCGCCGATCCGGACGTCATGGACACCTGGGCGACCTCGTCGCTCTCGCCGCAGATCGTCGGCGGCTGGGAGACCGATCCGGACCTGTTCGCCCGGGTGTTCCCGATGGATCTGCGTCCGCAGGGGCAGGAGATCATCCGTACCTGGTTGTTCTCCTCGGTCGTGCGGTCCCACCTGGAGCACGGCGTGTTGCCGTGGCGGGACGCGGTGCTGTCCGGCTGGATCCTCGATCCGGACCGCAAGAAGATGTCGAAGAGCAAGGGCAACGTCGTCACCCCGATGGCGCTGCTGGAGCAGCACGGCTCGGACGCGGTGCGCTACTGGGCGGCGAACGGGCGGCCCGGCACCGACCTGGCGTTCGACCCCGGCCAGATCAAGGTCGGCCGGCGACTGGCGACGAAGCTGCTCAACGCGTCGAAGTTCGCCCTCGGGCTCGGCGCCGCCGACGCGCTGCGCGCCGAGGTGACGCACCCGCTGGACCGGTCGATGCTGGCCGGGTTGTCCGAGGTCGTGGCCGCCGCGAGCGCGGCGTTCGACGCGTACGACCACACCGCCGCGCTGCAGGCCACCGAGGCGTTCTTCTGGACGTTCTGCGACGACTACATCGAGTTGGTCAAGGAACGTGCCTACGGCTCGGGGCCGGCGGCCGACTCGGCGCGGGCGGCCCTGGCCACCGCCCTGTCGGTGCAGCTACGGCTGTTCGCGCCGGTGCTGCCGTACGTGACCGAGGAGGTCTGGTCGTGGTGGCGGTACGGGTCGGTGCACCGGTCGCCGTGGCCGACGACGTACGAGGTGCGCCGGGCCGCGCAGGACGGTGACGCCGACCTGTTGCGGCTCGCCGGTGAGGCGCTGACCCAGGTCCGGCGGGCCAAGTCGGAGCGCAAGCTGTCGATGCGTACGGACGTGCCGCTGGCGGAGGTGCTCGGCCCGGCGGCGATGCTGGAGCGGTTGGCGCTGGTCGGGGACGACCTGCGGGCGGCGGGCCGGATCGGCAAGCTGGACTTCCTGCCGGACCGCACCACCGAACTCGTGGTGGCCTGCGCGTTCTGACAGCGCGGTTCGGGTCTCGGTCCCGACCGGCTGCACCGTGGGGCGAAGGAGATGGCGAACGCTCGATCGCGATGGTCGGCGCGCCTCATGTCCCAAGGTGATGTCCCAGCAGGTCGGGACCGCTGCCTCCGGACGGAAGCGATCGCGCGCGCCCGGGACGCCGGGATCGGCTGACCCCGCGACGAACCCGGCAACCCGTCACGCCGGCCCCGTCCGGGGTGCGGCCGGGGTCACCAGCCGCGCAGGAAGCGCAGCCCGAGCAGGAAGGTGACCACGGCCGGTCCGACGAGCAGGGCGATCGCCTGTAGGCGGTACTGCATGCGGTGCCGGACGAGTTCCAGCGCGTTGAAGAAGACGATGACGGCGGCGAGCATCATGAACCCGCCCCACCAGTGGACCCCGGTCAGCTCCACCCAGTCCAGGACGATCAGTTGGAGGGTGATGCCGACCGCCGCCCCGGTCGACGCCAGCATCGCGACCACCCGGTGCAGTCCCCGGGCCAGCGGATGCTCCAACTGCCAGCCGTACGTGCCGGCGACGGCCAGGCAGGGCAGCACGACCATCAGCGGCCACCCCCGGCTCATCACGCCGAACATCAGCAGCGCGCCGACGGCGAAGACGAGGCCGCCGACGCAGGCGATGACGTAGCCGGCGAAGGCCCGGTTGCCGCCCCGGACGACCAGGGGACCGCCGGTGGCGGCGATCAGTGCGCCGGGTACCAGCACGAAGCCGGCCCACCAGTGGAACTGGCCGAGGGCCTGGGACGCCGAGTTGACCGCGATCACGGCGAGGGCGGCGACGACCGTACCGCCGATCCAGCCGGCGGCGGTCCGCCGGGACCGTCCGGGCCGCTGGCCGGACGCGGGCCGGCGGCCGGTCGGGGTACGGGTGCCGGGCCGCTGCGGGCCGGTGGGCGACTGGTCGGCCGACGGTCGGGTCTCCACACTCACACCTGCGAACTCTGCCTCTTCCGGCCCGGGGGCGCCATCCGGCTAGCCCTACCCGCCGGTTCGGGTTGTCCGGTCCGGGCGAACCCGGATGCGGGCCGATACCGCAGAACCGACGGTACGGGTCACCGGCTCCCGGCGCTGCGACTTCCGGCGGTACGGGTCCGTTTGGCATGCTCCACCGGGTGGAGCCCTCGACACTGGCCGTGATCGTCGTCTGTCTGGCCGCCGGAGCCGCGCTGGGGTGGTTCGCCGCCCGGGCCCGGTCGGCGACCGAGATCGCCCGGCTCGACGCCACGCTGCGGGCGACCCGTGACGGCGAGGGCCGGCTGGAGCAGTCGATGCGGGCGCTGTCGTACGAGGCGACCGCGCAGTCGCAGGAGGCGGTGGCGCGGGCGGTCGCGCCGCTGCACGACACGTTGCGCCGGTACGAGCAGCGGGTCACCGAACTGGAACACGATCGCGTCGACGCGTACGCCGAACTGCGTGAGCAGGTCCGCTCGATGAGTCAGGTCTCCGGTGAATTGCGGACCGAGACCAAGCAGCTGGTGGCGGCACTGCGGGCGCCGCAGGTACGCGGCCGGTGGGGCGAGCACCAGTTGCGGCGGATCGTCGAGGCGGCCGGGATGCTGGAGCACTGCGACTTCTCCGAGCAGGTGACCGGCACCATTGACGAGCGGCTGGTCCGCCCCGACCTGGTCGTACGTCTCCACGGTGGACGGTCGGTGGTGGTCGACGCGAAGGCGCCGTTCGACGCGTACCTGTCGGCGATGGAGGCGCGCGACGAGCGGGGTCGTGACACGCACCTCGACGCGCACGCCCGGCACCTGCGGGCGCACGTCGACGCGCTGGCGGCGAAGTCGTACTGGGCGGCGTTCGACCAGGCGCCGGAGTTCGTGGTGCTGTTCGTGCCCGCCGACCCGTTCCTCGACGTGGCGTTGCAGCGTGATCCGGCGCTGCTGGAGCACGCGTTCGCCCGCAACGTCGTGCTGGCGACCCCGGCGACGCTGGTGGCCCTGCTGCGGACGGTCGCCTACTCGTGGCGGCAGGAGGCGCTGGCCCGCAACGCGGTGGCGGTGCATTCGCTGGCCCGGGAGTTGTACGGCCGACTGTCCACGTTGGGTGACCACGTGTCGAAGCTGGGTGCGTCGCTCGGCTCGGCGGTGACCGCCTACAACCGGGCGGTGGGTTCGCTGGAGGCGCGGGTGCTGGTGAGCGCACGCAAGTTGGCCGATCTCGGGGTGTCCGGCGACGAGTTGCCGGTGCCGGCGCAGGTCGAGGTGACACCCCGGCAGGCGCAGGCTCCGGAACTGGTCGATCAGCCGATGGCGGTACGCCTGCCCGAACCGGCCCGTGGGCCCGACCGAACACACTGATCAGCCGCTCAGGACAGTTTTCCACGGTGGAGTGTCGCCTTTCCGACGGCGGCCGGTGACCGATCCACCACCACCGGCCTGACCTGCGGCGGAGCAGATTCGAGCCCGGAAAGTCCACTTTCTACGCAAGATCCCAGCCTGACACTAATTTAGACACTTCATTACGGACAAAGTAGCGATAATTGCGGACATCAATGCGCTAATTCATGTCACGGGCTGGTCACAACGCCCGGCGAGATAGTGACAATCATCGTGACTAACGCGAAGGATGCGGTCACACGTGCCCTGCACCCCAGGGCCTTTGTTCTCCGGAGGATAGAGAACGTGACAAAACCCCGCATCTGGAGTAGGCGTACCTCCGCCGCGCTCCTCGCGTCAGTCATGGCTGCCGGCGCCATGACCGTGGTGGGTGGTGGCATCGCTTACGCCAACCCGACCACCGGACCGGACGTTCTCAAGGGCGGACCCGGCGACAAGCTGGGCGCCCACGACCGGGCGTTGCTCGCCGAGGCCCGCGGCAAGGGCGAACAGACCGTCACCGTGATCGTCACGACCGAGAAGGGCGAGACCAAGAACGTCGCCGCCGGACTCGCCAAGCTCGGCGGCAAGGTCGGCAAGCAGGTCGACGAGGTCGGCTACGTCCGCGCGCAGCTCCCCACCTCGGCCGTGCTGCGCGCCGCCGAACTCCCCGGCGTCACCGCGGTCGACCTCAACGAGACGGTCCCGCTGCCGGCGCCGGATCCGGTGACGGACAGCACCGCCGCCCGCGCCGCCAGGTCCGCCGTCGTGGCTCCCGGCGCCGACACCCCGGCCGTCAACGCCTTCATGCCGACCCACGAGATCGGCTCGGTCGCGTTCAAGGAGGCCAACCCCACCTGGGACGGTCGTGGCATCACGATCGGCATCATGGACTCCGGGATCGACCTGGACAACCCGGCGCTGCAGACCACCACGACCGGTGAGCGCAAGATCGTCGACTGGTTCACCGCCACCGACCCGGTCCTCGAGGGCGACCGCACCTGGCGGCCGATGCTGACCTCGGTCACCGGCCCGACCTTCACCGCCGTCGGTGGCACCTGGACCGCGCCCGCCGGCACCTATCTCTTCAACACCTTCGCCGAGTCGGCCGCCGCCGGCGGCGACGTCGCCGGCGACGTCAACCGCGACGGTGACACCACCGACGTCTGGGGCATCCTCTACAACCCCGTCACCAACGACATCTGGGTCGACGTCAACCAGAACCGCGACTTCACCGACGACGCGCTGATGCGGCCGTACGGCGAGCGCTTCGACGTCGGGCACTTCGGCACCGACAACCCGGCCACCCCGGTCCGGGAGCAGATCCCGTTCGTCGTCGAGTTCCGCGAGGACGTCGACACCACCGCGGCCGGTGGCCCCGGGCTGGTCGACTACGTCAACATCGGCATCGTCTCCAGCTCGCACGGTTCGCACGTCGCCGGCATCACCGCCGCCAACGACATGTTCGGCAACGCCGTCTTCGACGGCGCCGCCCCCGGCGCCAAGCTGGTGTCGGCCCGGGCCTGCACCTTCGCCGGTGGCTGCACCGCCGCCGCCCTCTACGAGGGCATGATCGAACTCGTCGTCAACCGTGGCGTGGACGTCGTCAACATGTCGATCGGCGGCCTGCCCGGCCTCAACGACGGCAACAACGCCCGTACGCACCTCTACAACACCCTGATCAACGACTACGGGGTGCAGCTCTTCCTCTCCGGCGGCAACAACGGCCCGGGCGTCAACACCTCCGGTGACCCGTCGGTCGCCAGCGACGCCGTGGCGGTCGCCGCCAGCATCAGCCAGGAGACCTGGCTGGCCAACTACGGCTCGGTGACCCGTACGCCGGACCAGCTCTTCAACTTCTCCTCGCGCGGCCCGCGGGAGGACGGCGGACTCAAGCCGAACATCACCGCCCCGGGTTCGGCGATCTCCACCACGCCGCTGTGGCAGCCGGGCGGACCGGTCGCCGAGGCCGGCTACCCGCTGCCGCCGGGCTACCAGATGAGCAACGGTACGTCGATGGCCGCTCCGCAGGCCGCCGGTGGTGCCGCACTGCTGCTGTCGGCCGCCAAGGCCACCAACCGGGACGTCACCCCGGCCCAGCTCCGCAGGGCGATCTACTCCACCGGTGACTGGATCCCGGGTGTGACCGCGAGCGGCCAGGGCAACGGCAAGTTCAACGTGCCCAACGCGTGGAACCTGCTCGCCGCCGGCGTCCAGCCCGGTGGCTACACGGTCGACGCGCCGGTCTGCACCCCGCTCTCCGGCTTCCTCGCCACCCCGCACCGGGGCACCGGCCTCTACAACCGGTGCGCCGCCACCGATGGTGGGCACAGCCGCAACGCGCCCAAGCAGTACGAGATGACGATCACCCGGACCACCGGCCCGGACCGCAACATCAAGCACAACGTCCAGTGGCTGGGCAACGACGGCACGTTCCGCAACGGGCCGAAGAACATCATCCTGCCGCTCAACCAGCCGGTGAAGATCCACCTTGAGGCCCGTGGCGACTACGGCGACCACAGCGCCATCATGCGGGTCGACGACCCGGCGACCCCGTGGGTCGACTTCGAGTTCATGAACACCGTCGTGGTCGCCAAGACCACCACCGCGCCCGACTTCTCGTACGCGGTGAGCGGCACCGTCGACCGCAACCTGTTCAAGACCTACTTCGTCAACGTGCCGCAGGGCGCGAAGTCGCTGCAGGTCAACCTGTCGGGCCTCGCGGAGGGGTCGCAGACCCGGTTCGTCGCGTTCAACCCGCAGGGCATCCCGGTGGACAGCACCCAGAGCACGCAGTGCTTCAGCAACTTCCCCAGCCCCTGCAAGCCGGACGAGCGGTCGTACGACAACCCGCTGCCGGGCATCTGGGAGATCGAGGTCGAGTCGCGGCGGACGTCGCCGATGCTGGAGAACCCGTACCAGCTGCGGGCCCGCATCCAGGGCGTCACCGTCGACCCGGAGGTCGTCGAACTGCCCAACGTCACCGCCGGTGAGCCGACCCCGGTCAACCTGTCGGTGACCAACGACTACGGTCCGGTCAACCTCACCGCCTCCGGTGGTCAGCTCGGCAGCGCCCTCGGCCAGCGGCCCACCATCGCGCACCTCGCCGTCTCGACCTACCAGGTCGTCGTGCCGGCCGGGGCGAGCCGTCTCGTGGTGCGGATCGGCAACCCGGCCGACCCCGCCGCCGACCTCGACCTGTTCATCTACCGCAACGGTGCTGAGGTCGGTCGTAGCGCCGGCGGCAGCTCCGAGGAGACCGTCACGCTGACGAACCCGCCGGCCGGCACGTACACCGTCGAGATCGACGGCTACTCGGTTCCGGCCGGGACGACCGAGTACGACTACCTCGACGTGTTCTACAGCACGGCGCTCGGCTCGGTCACCGCGCCGGCCACGCCGCTGGCGTTGGCACACGGGGCGACCGGCACCCTCACCGGTTCGGTCACCGTCCTGTCCGTTCCGGCGGCCGGGCGGCAGCTCTCCGGTGAGCTCCAGATCGTCACCGACGAGGGCGCGGTCGTCGGCCGCGGTGCCCTGGAGATCGGTACGGTCAACTGAGCTGACCGCAGCTCGCAGTACGACGAGGAGCCCGTCCCCGGTGGGGCGGGCTCCTCCGTGTCCGGGCCAGCCGTCCGATGCGACGGGGCGTGCCCGTCGGCGTGGGCCGGCTCAGGCGGGTTCGGCGGTCTCGACCACGAACGGCGTGCCCTGCTGGCAGGTGGTCATCATGTCGGCCTGCACCCGGCCGGTGACGGTGACCCGGGCGCCGGCCCGGACCGTGGGGGTGCCGCCGACGAGCAGGTAGCCGTCGAGCAGGAAGCAGTTGGGTTCGACCCCGGCGGTCACGGTGCCGGTCAGGGTCATCAGGCCCGGCGGGCGCCGGGTGGGGCCCGGGGCGCCGGTCGTGCCAGGGCCGGTCGCCGTCCGGTCCGGGGTCGGCTTGACCGTCGGCACCGGCAGGTCTTCGGATCCGGACGGGCTGGTCACCGCTCCTCCTTGCGTCGGGCCGGGCGACGGGGCGGCCGTCCCGTCCTGGGCACAGGCCCCGACCAGCAGGCACAACACCAGGCCGGGCAGGACCTTCCGGAACGTCTTCATACGATCTTCGACGCGCTGGCGGCCGGCGGCGTTCCCATCCCGCCGCCGGTCAGGCGCGTCCGGCGCCGGCGGCGAGGGTCGCGGCCTCGGCGGACCGGGCGGTGGCCGCCGCCTTCATGTCCCGCTTGAGCTCCTGCGGGAGCGAGAAGGTCAGCCGCTCGTCGGCGGTCGTCACCTCGGCCACGTCGGTGAAGCCGCGCTCGGCCAGGTGGTCGAGCACCTCCATCACCAGGTCGTCGGGAACGCTGGCGCCGGAGGTCAGGCCGACCGTGGTCGCCCCGGCGAGCCACTCGTCGGCGATCTCGGAGGCGTAGTCGACCAGGTGACCGGCTCGCGCGCCGGCGTCCAGGGCCACCTCCACCAGGCGTACGGAGTTGGAGGAGTTGCGGGAGCCGACCACGATCACCACGTCGCAGTCCGGGGCGATCTGCTTCACCACGTGCTGCCGGTTGGAGGTCGCGTAGCAGATGTCGTCGCTGGGCGGCGACTGGAGCATCGGCAGCCGGCGCTTGAGGCGGGCGACCGTCTCCATCGTCTCGTCGACCGAGAGCGTGGTCTGCGACAGCCAGACGACCTTCGAGGGGTCACGCACCGTCACCTTGTCGACACCGTCGGGGCCGTCGACGAGCTGGACGTGGGCCGGAGCCTCACCGGCGGTGCCGATGACCTCTTCGTGCCCTTCGTGCCCGATGAGCAGGATGTCGTAGTCCTCGGCGGCGAACCGCTTCGCCTCCTGGTGGACCTTGGTGACCAGCGGGCAGGTGGCGTCGATCGCCTTCAGCGAGCGCTCCCTCGCCTGCTCGTGCACCTCCGGCGCGACGCCGTGCGCCGAGAAGATCACGATCGACCCCTCGGGCACCTCCTCGTTCTCCTCGACGAAGATGGCGCCCTGCCGCTCCAGGGTCGACACGACGTGCTTGTTGTGCACGATCTGCTTGCGTACGTAGATCGGCGCCCCGTAGAGCTTGAGCGCCTCCTCCACGGTCTGCACGGCGCGGTCCACGCCGGCGCAGTAGCCGCGGGGCTTCGCCAGCAGCACGCGCTTGCGGGTCTGGGGAATCGCCTGAGCCTCGGTCACGTGCCCCATCGTACGTGGGCCGCCCGAGGGCGGCAGCGGCCGCGAGCCGCACCACCCCGGGCTCCGCCCGCCCGGCCGGGACCGGGACCGGCACGCCGACCGGGCTCGCGGACGGTGTCGGTGGCCGGCCGTAGGCTGACCCGGTGACCCAGGCCGAGACGCCCCGCAGCACCCCCGAAGAGCCATGGCCGGTGCGCGTGGTGAGCCAGAAGGTGAGCGCCTGGATCGCCAAGCTCGGCTGGGTCTGGGTCGACGGGCAGGTGGCCCAGATCAGCCGGCGGCCGGGCGCGAGCACCGTGTTCCTCACCCTGCGTGACCCGTCGGCCGATCTCAGCCTGACCGTGACCACCAACCGCGACGTGCTCGACGCCGGGGCGCCCGAGCTGGCCGAGGGAGCCCGGGTGGTGCTGCACGCGCGCCCCGAGTTCTACGCGGCCCGGGGCACGCTGAGCCTGCGCGCCGACGAGATCCGGCAGGTCGGGCTCGGCGAGCTGCTGGCCCGGCTGGAGAAGCTCAAGAAGCTGCTCGCCGCCGAAGGGCTCTTCGACCGCGCCCGCAAGCGCCGCCCGCCGTTCCTGCCCGCCCGGGTGGGCCTGATCACCGGCCGGGCCTCGGCGGCCGAACGCGACGTGCTCACCAACGCCCGCCGGCGCTGGCCCGCGGTCGAGTTCCGGGTGGTCAACGTGCCGGTCCAGGGGCCGACGGCCGTACCGCAGATCATCGAGGCGCTCCGGCTGCTCGACGCCGACGAGGGTGTCGACGTGATCGTCCTGGCCCGGGGCGGTGGCAGCGTCGAGGACCTGCTCCCCTTCTCCGACGAGGCGCTGTGCCGGACGGTCTTCGGCTGCCGCACCCCGGTGGTCAGCGCCATCGGCCACGAGACCGACGTCCCGCTGGTCGACTACGTCGCCGACGTACGCGCGTCGACCCCGACCGACGCCGCCAAGCGGATCGTGCCCGACCTGGCCGAGGAGCTGCGGCTGATCCGGCAGGCCCGGCAGCGCCTCGACCGTGCCGTGGTCGGGCTGCTGGACCGCGAGCGGCAGCGCCTCGACGCGATCCGGTCCCGGCCGGTCCTCGCCCGGCCCGAGGTGATGATCGAACAGCGGGTCGTCGACGTACGCGGCCTGCGCGAACGGGCCGGCCGCTGCCTCGACCACCGGCTCACCACGGCCACCGGCGACCTGCGGCAGACCCTCGCCCGGCTGCGGGCACTGTCACCGGCCGCGACGCTGCAGCGGGGCTACGCGATCGTGCAGCGCGCCGACGGCCACGTCGTCCGGGCGGCCGGCGAGGTGACGAAGGGCGACCAGATCCGGCTCCGGCTCGCCGAGGGCGAGCTGGACGCGACCGTCGACGGCTGAGATGTGGGAAGGACCACGTTGAGCGAGCAGAAGACCCGTGGCGGCGACACCGCCGACGAACGGCTGACCTACGAGCAGGCCCGGGCCGAACTGGCGACGGTGGTCGAGCGGCTGGAGGCCGGCGGCACCTCGTTGGAGGAGTCGTTGGCACTGTGGGAGCGTGGCGAACGGCTCGCCGACACCTGCCAGCGCTGGCTGGACGGCGCCCGCGACCGGTTGGACGCCGCCCGTCAGGCCCGCGAGAGCGCCTGACGGGCGGCGTCAGTCCCTCTGCCGTGCCGCTGGGAGGCACGGCTTCGGGACGTCTTCGCGCGCCGAAGCCGCGGTCAGTCGGTCAACAGCTCGTACGCCGCCTCGGGGGCCCGCATGCTCTGGGCGGCCGTCGGCCGGCGCGGCGGGGTCGCCGTCCCGAACTGGCTGTACACGATCTTGATTTCCCGTGCCTCGATCTCCCCGGCGGCGGGGGTCGAGATGCCCAGTTCGACCAGCCGGCCCTCCGCGTCGATCCGGGCCTCGAACGGGATGGACCCGACCGCCGCGCCGAGTGCCTCGCGCGTGGCCTCGTCGACCAGCATCGAATCGGGCGCCTTGCCGAGATCGACCGTGCCGCGGTAGGTGCCGGTCCCGGTTTCCCGCACGTCGGTGGCCGTCCGGAAGAGCAGTGTGGCGGATGCCGGGTCCGAATCGTCGGGATCCTCGGATGTCGTGTCCAGCAGGCCCGGCACGCGGGTCTGGTCGACGAGGAGATACTTGTCGCTCCACGCGTCGATGCCCGCGGCCTTGTTGAGTTCGTCCCCGTAGTCGATCCGTACCCACATGTCCTCGTCGATGAGGATGAGGTCCAGCGTGCCCGTGTGGCCGTCGAGATCGAACACGTACTTGACGGCCGCGGTGTTACCGGCCAGGTCCATCATGCCCACGCCGTCCTCGGAGCCGCCGGTGACGGTGAAGGCGAAGTTTCCCCGGTCGAACACCTTGGTCGAGTCGAGCAGCGCCTGGCGCAGGTCGGGCGTCGCGCTCACGCCGGGCGTGACGTCCTCTTCCGGCGGACTGTGCGACCAGACCCGTATGCAGCCGGTCGTACCGAAGGCGAGCAGGGAGGCGGCGACGAGCCCGGCGAGGGTCCGCCGAATGGTCTTCACGAGAACTTCTCCATGGGTCTGCCCCGACCCCAGGATCGGCCGGGCGGCTGCGTCGGCAAGCCTAGGAACGCCCCATGGAAGAAACGCTTGAAGAACACTTGAAGCGGCCCGTACCGCCCCGCCGGCCTACCCCAGGCCGTCCGCCAGATCGCGCAGCTCCGCCTCGGTCGCCGAGCCGACCACCATGACGGTGCGCTCGGGTTCGAGCAGGACCAGCGCCCGCTCGCCGGGCCGGGCCGTGTAGCGCTGCCAGGTGCGCCCGCCGATCTCGATGACACCCTGCGGCTGACCGTCCGCGGTCAACTCCTGCGGCAGGAGGGTCTCGGCCGGCACGTCGCTCTGCACGAGTTGCACCCCCTCCCCCTCGGGCGAGACGAAACCGACGCGCAGGGTCGCGGTGCCGTCGGCACCGTTGAAGTTGGCGGTCACCGGCCGCCAGTCGTCGTCGACACCGGTCGGGTCGATCACCTCGAACGCCCCGGACGCCCGCGCCTGGGCCACCGCCGGCGCGGGGTCGATCACCACCGGCTGGTCGGCGCCGAAGAAGACCCGGTAGACGCCGAAGATCAGGGCGATCGGCACCAGCAGCACGAGCAGCGAGATCGCCATGTCCTTCGGCGACCGCTCGGATTTCCCGGTGGGTTCACCCGAACCCGGTGGCGGCACGTCGGGATCCTCACCGGCCGACCCGGCGGGTGCCGCGTCGGTGCCGGCGAGCAGGTCGGTGTCGGTGTCGGCGGTCGTCCGCCCGGGCGGGGGTACGGGCCCACGCTCGGTGGGCTGGGCTGGTTCCACGTACCCCATCTTGACAGTCGCCGTAGGCGGCCCACAGCTTGGCAGTCGCCGTAGGCGGCCCACAGCTTGGCAGTCGCCGTAGGCGCCACGATCCGGACCACCGGCGCCCCGAACGGACGTTCAGCCCACGGCCGTGCCAGGATCGAGGCGAACCGCCTCCGCCCGGCCCCGGAAGAGGGTTCGATGGGCGCGGGACGCGGGATCGCGGCCGGCCCACGCCGCCGGACGCGATCGAGCCGCCGGGCAACACCGGACCGACGGAACGAGTGAGGTAACCGCGATGACCGCTACAAGCACCCGGGTACCGCAGAACCTGGACCGCAACCTCGCCCTGGACCTGGTCCGGGTCACCGAGGCCGCCGCCATGGCCGCCGGCCGCTGGGTCGGCCGCGGCGACAAGGAGGGCGGCGACGGCGCGGCCGTCGACGCGATGCGCAAGCTGATCAACTCGATCCAGATGCGCGGTGTCGTCGTCATCGGCGAGGGCGAGAAGGACAACGCGCCGATGCTCTTCAACGGCGAGCGGGTCGGCGACGGCACCGGTCCCGAGGTGGACGTGGCGGTCGACCCGGTCGACGGGACCACCCTGATGAGCAAGGGCATGCCGAACGCCCTCGCGGTGCTCGCGGTCGCCGAGCGGGGCGCGATGTTCGACCCCAGCGCGGTGTTCTACATGGAGAAGCTGGCGGTCGGTCCGGACTGCGCGGACGTCATCGACATCACGGCCGGGGCGACGGAGAACCTGCGCCGGATCGCCAAGGTCAAGAAGTCCAGCATCTCGGACGTCACCGTCTGCATCCTCGACCGGCCCCGCCACCAGCGCCTCGTCGAGGAGGTACGGGACGCCGGCGCCCGGATCCGGTTCATCTCCGACGGCGACATCGCCGGCGCCATCTCGGCCGCCCGGCTCGAGTCCGACGTGGACGTGCTGATGGGCATCGGCGGCACGCCGGAGGGCATCACCGCCGCCTGCGCGCTCAAGTGCATGGGTGGCGCCATCCAGGGCCGGCTCTGGCCGCACGACGACGCCGAGCGGGAGCGGGCCGTCGCGGCCGGGCACGACCTCGACCGCGTACTCGCCACCGACGACCTGGTCACCGGCGACAACTGCTTCTTCGTCGCCACCGGGGTCACCTCGGGCGACCTGCTGCGTGGCGTGCGCTACCGCTCCGGCGGCGCCTACACCCAGTCGATCGTCATGCGCTCCAAGAGCGGCACGATCCGGGTGATCGACTCCTACCACCGGCTGGAGAAGCTCGCCCTCTACTCGGCCATCGACTTCGACGGCCGGCCGATCGCCGAGCAGGAGTGACCACCACCGAACCGGGTACCGCCGCGACCCCGACCGCCCCGTCCAGCCGGCGTGCGGTCGGGGTCGTACTCGGCGTGGTCGCGGGGGTCGCCCTCGCCGCCCAGTCCCGGGTCAACGGCGAACTCGGGGTACGTCTGCACGACGGCATCGCCGCCGCCGTCGTCTCCTTCGGCTCCGGTCTGGTCATCCTGACCGTCCTGACGGCGGTGGTGCCGGCCGCCCGGCGTGGTCTGCGGGTCCTGCGGACGGCGTTGCGCGACGGCGGCCTGCGGCCCTGGCAGTGCCTCGGCGGGGTCTGCGGCGCGTTCCTCGTCGCCACCCAGGGCCTGACCGTCGCCACGCTCGGCGTCGCCGTCTTCATCGTCGCCGTGGTCGCCGGCCAGTCCACCAGCAGCCTCGCCGTCGACCGGGCCGGATTCGGGCCGGCCGGCCGGCAACCGGTCACCGCGCCCCGCCTCGCCGGTGCGGTGCTGACCGTGCTGGCCGTCCTGCTCGCCGTCAGTGACCGGCTGGGCAGCCCCTCGGCGCTCGCCCTGGCCCTGCTGCCCGCCCTCGCCGGGATGGGGATCGCCTGGCAGCAGGCGGTCAACGGGCACGTACGGATCGCCTCCGGCAGCGCGATCACCGCGTCGTTCGTCAACTTCGTCACCGGTACGGCGGCCCTGCTGCTCGCCTTCGTGGTCGTGGTGGCCGTACGCGGCTGGCCGGACGGGCAGTGGCCGACCGAACCGTGGCTCTACACCGGTGGTGTGATCGGCACGTTCTTCATCGCGGTGGCCGCGGTCGTGGTGCAGTACACCGGGGTGCTGCTGCTCAGCCTGTCGATGATCGCGGGGCAGGTCGGCGGTGCGCTGCTGTTCGACGTGCTGATCCCGCCGCCGACCGGGCGGCCGGGGGTGACCACCGTCGTCGGCGCGGTCCTGACCCTCGTCGCGGTCCTGCTGGCCGCCGGCGTACGGGGGCTCCGGCCACCGCGTCGGCGGGGGTGAGGGCCGGCCGGCACCGCAGGCCAACGCGGCACCGGGCTCAGCCGGCGTCGGAGGAGTGGCCGGGGAACAGGTGGGCGGACGGGTCGATGAGTACGGCCGCGTTGTTGACGGCGGTCGCCGCCTCGCCGAAGCCGGTCGCGATGAGCCGCACCTTGCCCGGGTATTCGGTGATGTCACCGGCCGCGAAGACCCGGGGCCGGTTGGTGGCCATCGTGCTGTCCACCCGGATGTGCCGGCGGTCGAGTTCCAGCCCCCAGTCGGCGAGCGGCCCGAGGTCGGCGGTGAAACCGAGCGCCGCGACCACGGCGGTGACCGGCACGGTCTCGACCGGGCCGCCCTTGACGGCGATGTCCGCGCCGGTGACCACCGTCTCGCCGTGGATCTTCGCGATCTCGGCGTTGACCACGATCCGGACCGGCAACTGCTGGACCCGGGCCACCGTGGCGGCGTGGGCGCGGAACTTCTCCCGCCGGTGCACGAGGGTGACCGAGCGGGCGATCGGCTGCAACGCCAGCGCCCAGTCGAACGCCGAGTCGCCGCCGCCGACGATCAGCACGTCGTGCCCGGCCAGGTCGGCCAGGTGCGGCACGAAGAACACGATGCCGGCACCGGCGAACGTGGCGGCGGCCGGCAGTGGCCGGGGGGTGAAACTGCCGAGCCCGCCGGTGATGATGACCGAGCCGCAGAGCAGTTCTTCACCCGTGTCGAGCCGGAGCACCGGGCGGCCGTCGAGGTAAGACAACTCCTGGGCGCGTACGCCGAGCAGGTAGTCCGGGCGGTAGGGCGCGGCCTGCTCGACGAGGTTGGCGACCAGGTCGCGGCCCTTGATCGCCGGAAACCCGGCCACGTCAAAGATCATTTTCTCGGGGTACATCGCGGTGACCTGGCCACCGGGCTCGGGCAGCGCGTCGATCACCGCGACCGACAGCCCCCGGAACCCGGCGTAGTAGGCGGCGAACAGGCCCGAGGGCCCCGCACCCACGATCGCTACATCGATCTCCCGCATGCGCCACGCCGCCTTCCGTCCCCGGACCCAACGTGCTTGGCAAAGACGGTATGCGGCCAACTCCGGCCGGGCAACAGGCGTCCCGCGGCGGCGGTCAGGAGTATCCGGACGTCACTCCGGACCGTACGCGTCGTCGGCGTCCGGCTGACGCCGCCGGAAGAGGATCGCCGCGAGCAGCCCGCCGAGGAACCCGAAGAGGTGCCCCTGCCAGGACACCTGCGGATCGGTCGGCAGGATGCCGATCAACTGCCAGCCGTAGAGCAGGCCGACCAGCAGCACCACGCCGAGGTTCCACCAGCTCCGCTCCACGATGCCGCGCATGAGCAGCAGCCCCAGGTAGCCGAACACCACCCCGCTCGCGCCGACCACGACGGAGTGCGGCGAGCCGGTGAACCACACGCCCAGACCGCTCACCAGGATGATCACGAGGGTGGAGAAGAGGAACCGGCGGGCACCGGCCGCGAGCACGAACGTGCCGAGCAGGATCAGCGGCACGCTGTTGCTGTAGAGGTGGTCGAAGCCGTGGTGCAGGAACGGGCCGAAGAAGACCCCGTCGAGGCCGTCGATACGACGCGGGATGATGCCGAGCGCGGGGTCGAACCCGGCCGCGAGCCACACGTCGAGCGCCTCGATGACGAACAGGATGGGCACGACCGCGCACATCGCGACGAAGGCCCGGCCGAGGGCGGCGTAGAACGCCTCGCTGCCGAACCGCTGCGGATCGCCACGCCGGGAGTTCAGGTCGTACGCCATTCCCAAGTAGCTATCAGCTCACGGCGGCCGCCGCCAGTCGGGAACGACGAAGGCGCCCGCGACCTGAGGTCGTGGGCGCCTTCGGTGTCGCGATCGCGGATCTAGTAGTAGCCCTTGGTCTGTAGCGTCTGCCACGCGTTGCACGGGGTGCTGTAGCGGCCCTTGATGTAGCCGAGCCCCCACTTGATCTGGGTGGCCGGGCTGGTCTGCCAGTCCGAACCAGTGCTGGCCATCTTGTTGCCGGGCAGCGCCTGCGGGATGCCGTACGCGCCGGAGGAGCGGTTCTGCGCCTTGTGGTTCCAGCCGCTTTCCTTGGTCCAGAGCTTGTCCAGGCAGGGCATCTGGTCCAGGCCGAAGCCGCTCTGGAGCAGCATGGCGCAGCCGATCTGGCGGTTGCCGCTGTATTGGTTGCACGACTCCGGGATCGGCCCGTCGTAGGGCTTGGCCGGCGCGTTGGCGTCGTTGGCCGCGGCGGCCGCCTCCCGCTTCTTGCGGCTGGCCGCTTCCTCGGCCTTGCGGGTCCGCTCGTTGGCCGTCTTCGCCGCTTCCTCGGCCTTGCGGGCCGCTTCCTGCTCGGCGAGACGCTTCTGCGCGTTGGCCACGATGTGCGCGGCGTGCCGCTCCTTGATCAGCGCCTGTTCCGCCGCCTCAGCCTGGGCGACCTGCTGGTCGTTGATGCCCTGCTGCTGGATTTCCTGCTCTTCGCCCAGGTGGTAACCGCCGACGACGCCCGTCAGGAGCAGCGCCACAGCGGCCGACCGGACTCCGATCCGGCTCCACGGCCGAGTCACGAAGTGGTCCCTTCGTCGGGGGCACGGACACGGCGTGGCGACCGTGTCGATCGGATTCCACGCCGCCGAACACCCTGACGCACAGTGCGGCGGTTGGGCAATCAACCAATGACATTGTGATGTGCGCCACGCCACTTATCACCCCTAACCGGGACCAAGTGGCGTGGCGCCGTACCACCTAACGAGGGATGTCCTCCAGCAGGTCGGTCACCACCTCGGCAATGGGTGACCGTTCCGAACGGGTGAGTGTCATGTGGGCGAAGAGCGGGTGGCCCTTGAGCGCCTCGATGACGGCGGTCACCCCGTCGTGCCGGCCGACCCGGAGGTTGTCCCGCTGCGCCACGTCGTGCGTCAACACCACCCGCGACCCCTGCCCGATCCGGGACAGCACGGTGAGCAGGACGTTACGTTCCAGCGACTGCGCCTCGTCGACGACGACGTACGCGTCGTGCAGGCTCCGCCCGCGGATGTGGGTCAACGGCAGCACCTCCAGCATCCCGCGGGCCATCACCTCCTCCATCACGTTCTCGTGCACGACGGCGCCGAGGGTGTCGAAGACGGCCTGCGCCCACGGCGACATCTTCTCCGCCTCGGAGCCGGGCAGGTAACCGAGTTCCTGGCCACCGACGGCGTACAGCGGCCGGAAGACGATCACCTTCTTGTGCCGGCGGCGCTCCATCACCGCCTCCAGCCCGGCACACAGGGCGAGCGCGGACTTGCCGGTGCCGGCCCGGCCACCCAGCGACACGATCCCGATCGACTCGTCCAGGAGCAGGTCGAGTGCCACCCGCTGCTCGGCGGAGCGGCCCCGCAGCCCGAACGCCTCCCGGTCACCGCGCACCAGCCGTACGGTCTTGTCGGGCTGCACCCGGCCAAGCGCCGAACCGCGTGACGAGTGCAGCACCAGCCCGGTGTGGCAGGGCAGGCTGGACGCCTCGTCGACGTCGAGCGCGTCCCCGGCGTACAGGCGGTTGATCTCCTCCTCGCCCAGCTCCAGCTCGGCCATGCCGGTCCACGTGGGATCGCTGGCCTGGCCGTGCCGGTATTCGTCGGCGGTCAGCCCGACCGACGCCGCCTTGACCCGCAGCGGCATGTCCTTGCTGACCAGGGTCACCGTCCGCCCCTCGGCGACGAGGTTGAGCGCCACCGACAGGATCCGGGTGTCGTTCGACTCGTTCCGGAATCCGGGCGGCAGCACGGTGTCGTCGGCGTGGTTGAGCTCCACCCGCAGCGTGCCGCCGAGGTCGTTGGTGGGCACCGGCTCGTCGAGCCGCCCGTGCTTGATCCGCAGCTCGTCGAGCATGCGCAGCGACTGACGGGCGAACCAGCCGAGTTCCGGATGGTGCCGCTTGCCCTCCAGTTCGGAGATGACCACGAGCGGGATCACGACCTCGTGCTCGGCGAAGCGGTGGAAGGCGGCCGGATCGGACAGGAGGACCGAGGTGTCCAGGACGTAGGCGTGGCGCGCTGGTGCGGGCTCCGCACTGTCGGCGGTGTTCCCGCTACGGGCGGAGGAAGCGCGCCGGGTGGTCCTGGCGGACCGGGTCGCGGTGGCGGCGGCCGGGTCCTGTTCGGCCCGGGTGTTCGTGCGGCGAGTGGTCACAGGCCTGCTCCGGCGGGCGTGCACCCGGCCACCCGCGTCTCGCCTCGTCCGGAGCCCGGACGAACGGGGTCGGATGCGGGCCCCGTCGCGTCGAAATCGCAGGTCCAGGCCGGCCGGCTGACCCGGGACACCCCCGGGTCATGGCAGGAACGCTAGCCGGCCGGAAGCCGCTTGGGCTAGAGCTGCCCACAGGTTGGCGGCAGTTGTGAGGATCTCGTCACAGTCCGCACCGATCGGGAATCCCGGATGAGCGTCGGCCGGGGATCCGCGAACGGATCCCCGGCCGACGGGGAGGGACCGGCCGGGATGCGTGCCCCCTGCGCGCATCCCGGCCGGTAAGGGATCACCAGTCACCGGTCTGACGGTGATCCCGTACGGTGCGCGTCCGCCGCGGACGACGCACCGCAATCGCGGGCGACCGCTCACCCCATCACGCGTCGCCGGCAACGGATGCCGGCCGGCGAGCGTGTCTGATGGAGTGCCGTCCGCCGTTGGTCGCGGTCCCCGCGAAAGAGGCGCCCGTGTACGTCGTTCCCTGACGTACATCGGTGCGGGCGTTGTCGGGTGTCGTGGGTGATGGCACCGCCAGCACCGAGGCGATCGCCGCCTGCGCCTCTCGACGCCGGCGGTTCCAGGCCCCCCGGTCGCCGTCGAAATGGCCCTGCCGGTATCCGAACCGGTAGCCGATGCGGTAGCTGAGCTGACCGTGCAACCGGCCCGCCGCGTAGCTGGACGAGGCCAGCAGCAGCACCAGGAACACCGCGAAGAAGGCGCTCATGTCTCCTCCGTGTCGAACGAGCTCGGATCGTCGGTGAGCAGCCGGTCGAGGTCATCGGTGCTGACCTCCTCGACCAGCTCGACGCTGATCCGGCAGCCGTCCATGACGACCTCGGCGATCGAGGCGCGGCGGATGTCCCCACCCGCGTCGTAGACGCGCACGCTCAACTCCGGGCAGCCGAGGTGCGTGCGCCAGGAGTTCCACTCGGCCCGGTCGCCGACGTTGAGGGACAGGTACCGGCAGCCTCGCGCCAGGTACATGCGCCACGGCGCGCTGAGTCCGGCGGCCACCCCGTCTGCGATCAGGCCGAACGCCTGGGCTCGGGTCGCGAGCTCGGTCACCAGTTCCCTCCTGTCCCAGACGCGTGACCAGATTGAACACGGATCGTCTCAATCACGTGACAAACAGTAGTCCGTACCACGTGCGTGACAGCATCAGCTTTTCGTACGATTAGCACCGACCCTAAGTCCACCTAGTCTGTACTTGTGACACCCCTCAACACAAGGACTGACTCGTTAACAGGGAATCATGGACCCCTGTCACGCACACAATACAAAGATGACCATCCCGGTGGCGATGCGGAATCCTCGCCGTACCGTCAGCCAGTGCCGGAGACCGCCCACGGGCGCAAGATCGCCTTTGCCGCTTTCGTCCGTAAAGCTCTCGACGACGCGCGGACCACGCGAGCCTGGACCGGCTCGGAGGTCTCCCGGCGGACCGGCGTTTCCCGACAGACCATCAACCGGTGGGTACGCGGCGAGTGGGCCAGCGACCCCGAGGCGGAACGGGTCGTCGCCTTCTGCGAGGGGCTCGGGATCAACCCCACCGTCGCCTTCGGCGTACTCGGCTGGGACCGGCAGACCTCGGCCCGGCCCGCACCGGCCGCCCCGCCGATGGACCCCGACGTCGAGGCACTGCTGCGCCGGCTGGTCGACCCCAACGTCTCCGAGGCGGAAAAGTTCCACATCCGCGAGACGATCCGCTACCTCGCCTACCGCCCGCCGATCCCCAGCGAGCCGCGCAAAGGCCGCAGGCGGGCCAGCTAGGCGGGGGTCGGCCGCCTCCACCGGCCGACCCCACCTCCACCATCCGAAGCAACGGACATCGCAGTCGATCCTTCGTGCCTGGTACAGCCGCACGTGGTGCCCACAAACCGGGGCGACTTCCTCAGATGGCGAAAGAAGGCGTTCCGGTGGCCTTACATGCCGTGCGGGCAACCGAACGGGCACGCTAGCGTCCCAATCTGTACTGCTTGGGCTCGTCGTCGGCGGGGGGACGGGACAAGGCCGAACACAGCCCTGCGGGACAAAAGGAGGGGTCTACTCATGACCCTGAAATCGACAGCGACCGTGACAGCGGCCGTTTCCACGACAATGTGCATCACCATCAACGTCCTGGTCGCCCTGCTCGCCCACAAAGAAGTGCCCGGCATCATCAACATGGTCGTGGTCGGCGCCACCGCCGTCGGGATCGTGCTGGCGATAGTCGGCGAACTGTACGAGCGGATCAACGGGCGGATCACCGCCCTCACCGAGTTCCTCGTGGCCCGGCTGAATGAACTTGACATGAACACCAGCGACCGCAACGCCGGGTTCGTGGAGGGCTACCTGCTCAGCCACGGCCAAGACGCGGCGGTCGTGCCGTTCGGCCCGCGCCTGGGCAACCGCCGGGCCATGAGCGGTGGCGACGACCGAAGCTGATCAAGGCTTCGGTTCCCCCACCGTCCAGGTAGGGTGGCTCGTGTGCGGCCGTACGAGACAGGTGACCAGCTTTTGACCCGCCCGGTAACCGCGGAGCAGGCCTGGAAGGCCACCTCCGGCCGGGCCGGGCGGTGCGTCATGTTCTTCGACTTCGACGGCACCCTGGCGCCGGTCAGCGACGACCCCACCACGGTGCAGCCCGTCGCCAAGGTGATGGTCGCGATCGACGCCCTGGCCGAAGTCGTCCAGCGCATCGCCATCGTCTCCGCACGCCCGGTGGACTTCCTGCGCGACCGGTTCGCGGCCGCGCCCCACGTCGACCTCTACGGGCTCTACGGCCTCGAACACAGCCACGGCGGCGGTGAGACCGTCACCGAACCCGCGGCGCTCCCGTGGATCCCCGCGATGGAAGAGCTCGCCACCCGCGCCCGCACCGAACTGCCCACGGCGGTCCTCGTCGAATACAAGCGCCTCTCCGTCGCCCTGCACTGGCGGACCAGTCCGCAACTGGCCTCCACCGTCGAAGCCTGGGCCACCGCCGAAGCCGAACGACTCGGCCTACGCGTCCAGGCCGGCCGCATGGTCGTCGAACTCAAGCCGCCGGTCGACAGCGACAAGGGCAAGGTCATCGGCGAGGCGATCGGCTCCGCCGGATGCGCCTGGTACTTCGGCGACGACGTCTCCGACATCAAGGCGTTCAACGCGCTGCGCGCCCGCGAAGCCGCCGACCCCGACTTCTTCGGCGTCTGCGTCGCCGTCGCCAACCCCGAGACCGGGCAGGAGGTCGCCAGCGCGGCCGACCTGACCCTCGACTCCCCCGAAGCTCTCGCCGACTTCCTGACCGACGCCATCCACGTGCTGCGCTAGTCGGCCTCGGCTCCGCCTCGGCTGGCTCGCTCCGCTTCGCGCCGCCTGAATGCACCGTCTTCACCCTGCGGGCATGACGGCTTCGCCGCATGTCCTCGGGCTCCAGACGGTGCG